>JALQTG010000128.1 GCA_023264075.1 Crocinitomicaceae bacterium | reverse complement strand
GGTATTAAAACTTTCATTTTCACAATTAATTAATTGGATGTATTTACCAAAAGCTGATAGGACTAATTATCAGAACCAGACATTTTTCCAGTTGCGCAGCTCACGAAGCTTTTCGCTTGTTTAAGTAGTGTGTTGTTTCCTTTTTGAGGATAACCCATTTTACTGAGTTTATCAAGCACCTGACTTTCGTCAAACTCACCACCTACTTTAATAACGCCTTTTTCTAGGCCAACGCTTACTTCACCAACTCCAGCGATAGTGTGTAATCCTTTCGTAATTGTATTTACACACCCCCCACAACTCATATTCTCTACTTCTACTGTCCAGCTCATCATATTATTTATTTTTTTGCATTTGTTGAATTCCGCCTCCGTCTATCACATTAACAAACCCAGCATTTTTCAATAATTGCTTCGCTCGAGCGCTTCGAGCACCGCTTTGACAATATACAATAATTTCGTCGTAATCCCTAACTAAATCAAGCCTATTCTCTAACTGATCTAGCGGAATATTTATAGCACCCTCAATCGCACCACTATTGAACTCCCCTACAGTACGCACATCAATGATGACACTGTTCTTCGGTTCTTGTTGCTCTGTATTGATTCCAGTTGATTCATCCACCTCGCTTTCACAGGAAGAAGCCAACAAGACAGGAGCCAACAAGAGCATCGTCACAACAATAAATGTTTTTAATTTCTTCATACCGCTTTTATTAAACGAGCGCAGCCACTTGATCCCATGTCCCGCCGTTTGTTACGTTGGTAAACCCATTTCTTTCCAAGATGGACTTCGCTTGACCAGATCGGTTTCCACTTCTACAAAACACAATAATGTGCGACTTGTTCTTAAACTTCTCTAAACTATTCCCTATTCTATCCAGTGGAATGTTTACAGCTCCTTTTGCACTTCCCGTGCTAAATTCTCCAGGAGAACGAACGTCTACTAACATTGCTCCATCTTGAATCAATTTTGTCAACTCTTCACTTGAGGTTGAACTTCCCATTAAAAAATCAAAAAATCCCATAATTATCTGTTTTTGTTTCAAGTTGCAGGTTGCAGGTTGCAAACCTGCAACCTGTAACCTGTAACCTATTACTTTTTTTATTTCATTACTTTAGATTGGCAAACAAAATCTGTCTTCGCCACTCCTGCTTCATCAATTGCTTTGAATCCGCCTTCAATTTCAGTAAAATTTCTATATCCACGCGACTGAAGAATACTTGCAGCAATCATACTTCTGTAACCACCCGCACAGTGCAGGAAGAAATGTTCTTTTGGGTTGATATCTTTCACCCACTCGTTAATGCTTGCCAAAGGTCTACTGTACGCTTCTTCTACGTGTTCAGCTTCATATTCAGAGGACTTTCTCACATCATAAACTACGCTCTCTCCAATTTTCAGTCTTGATTTAAACTCATTAGCCGCAATTCGATAAACGGTATCAACTTCATTTCCATCTGCTTTCCATGCATCAAAACCACCATCGATATATCCGATTACATTATCGAAACCTATTCGGGTCAATCGTGTAATCGTTTCCTCTTCGGCACCAGGATAAGTCACTAACAAAATTGGTAGTTTAACATCTCCCACTAAATCTCCTACCCAAGGAGCAAAATCACCATTCAGTCCAATATTGATGGACTGAGGAATGAACCCTTTAGCAAAATCACCGTTATCACGGGTGTCTAGAATTAATGCTCCTATTGCTTCAGCAGCCGTTTCAAACTCTTTAGAGTTCAATGCTGTTAATCCTTGTGCAATTACTTTATCTACGTTTTCGTACCCCTTTTTATTCATCGCTACGTTCGCTCCGAAATAAGCTGGAGGAGGAAGTAAACCATCTGTTACAGCAGCAATGAAAGCTTCTTTAGATGGTTGATTCAATGCATAATTTACTTTCTTCTGGTTTCCTAAGCTATCTACCGTTTCTTTCATCATGTTTTTACCACATGCAGAACCAGCTCCGTGAGCAGGATAAACTGTTACATCATCCGCCAAAGGCATAATTTTATTCATCAAGCTATCGTACAGCGTCCCCGCCAACTCTTCTTGTGTCATCGAAGCCGCTTTTTGCGCTAAGTCTGGTCGACCAACATCTCCTAAGAATAACGTATCGCCAGAAAAAATTGCATGATCCTTCCCATTTTCATCCTTTAACAAATATGTAGTCGACTCCATTGTGTGCCCAGGAGTATGAAGCACTTTAAAAGTTACCCCACCCAAGTTGAACAACTCACCATCTTCAGCAATAATAGCGTCGTACTCAGGATTCGCATTCGGACCATAAATAATTGGTGCACCAGTTGCTTTTGATAAATCAACGTGGCCAGAAACGAAGTCTGCATGAAAATGCGTTTCAAAAATATATTTCAATTTAACCCCGTCTTTCTCTAATCTTTCAAGATATGGTTTCGTTTCACGCAACGGATCAATGATTGCTGCTTCTCCGTTGGACACAATGTAATAAGCTCCTTGAGCCAAGCATCCTGTATAAATTTGTTCTATTCTCATACTCTTTCGTTTTAATAGTTTTAAATGACGATACAAAGGTCGGGACAATCTGAGGAGCTTACAGCTACTTTTGTTACAATGACGTAAAAACACAATTCCTACTTCTTTATTGAAATGATACAGGTAGG
This sequence comes from Crocinitomicaceae bacterium, assembly GCA_023264075.1. Lineage (GTDB taxonomy): Bacteria > Bacteroidota > Bacteroidia > Flavobacteriales_D > Crocinitomicaceae > JALQTG01. The sequence goes on along the minus strand of JALQTG010000128.1, from coordinate 8,736 downwards.
CATCTTCTGTAGATCACGCAAGGAGTTCCACTTTTATGCGAAGCTTCCTAAGAAATGTATTATTTTAGCACTTTTAAAATTAACTAATGGCATTATTACATTCTTTTGAGTCTTCTGGGAACATCTTGTTTCGTTACAGAGGTCAAATTCCTGTCGTACTATTTCTTTCTGCAATTCCAGTGGTGTACTTTACTAATTACACGTGGTTTGTTAACTGTGACTGGACCTATCCAGCATTATTACTGTTTTCCGCATTTCTTTCCTTATTTGGACTAGTGATTCGATCCATTGCAATTGGGACAAGTAATAAAAATACGTCGGGTAGAAATACAAAGGAGCAAGTTGCGGAAGCGCTCAATACAAAAGGTATATACTCCACTATGCGCCACCCGCTTTACGTAGGCAACTATTTTATGTGGATAGGAATTGTCGTATATACTATGAATATATGGTTCTTTTTATTGGTATCACTCGCTTTTTGGCTCTATTATGAGCGTATCATGTTTGCCGAAGAACGCTTTCTAGAACGTAAATTTGGACAAGATTATTTAGATTGGTCGCTAAAAGTTCCAGCTTTTATTCCAAGTTGGAAAAACTACGAAAAAACACACATCCCCTTTTCTTTGAAGACTATCTTAAGACGAGAATACAGTGGAGTAACAGCTACGATACTTGGTTTTTTATTCGTAGACTTTCTCAGAGACTGGTTCATGACCGGGGAAATTATTTATCGCCCATATTACGGAATAGGACTGACTGTCGCGATTGCAATATCTTTGGTTTTCAGAACACTTAAACACAACACTAAATTACTTTACGAAGCTGATCGCTCTTAATTTTAGAAATAAAACATTTTGATATGACATTGAAGAACATTACGACTACCCTCTTACTTTCATGTGCAATGGCATTTGTAGTTTCTGGGCAAGAGAAAAAAGAAAAATTAGACAAAGGTCTTTATGCTGAAATTGTTACCGAAAAAGGAACAATCTTGCTGGAGCTAGCAGACGAAGAAGCCCCGCTTACTGTAGCAAACTTTGTAGGATTGGCGGAAGGAAAATTCAAGGTATTTGATACAATAGAACACAAAAAACCGTATTACAACGGAGTGAAATTCCACCGCGTTATTGCAAATTTCATGATTCAAGGTGGTGATCCAACGGGAACTGGTTCTGGTGGACCAGGATACAAGTTTTTTGATGAAGCTGATAACGGTCTAATGCATACAGGGCCTGGTATCTTGTCGATGGCGAATGCTGGACCTGCAACAAATGGTAGTCAATTTTTCATCACGCATGTTGCTACGCCTCATTTGAATGGAAAACATACCGTATTTGGAAAAGTTTTAAAGGGGCAAGACGTGGTTGATGCAATTGCTCAAGGTGACGTAATGAAGGAAGTAAACATTATCCGAAAAGGATTTATGTACAAGTTTGGTTATAAGCCCTCTAAAGTTTTTAAAGCGGAATATGCGCGATTAGCAGCACTGGCTAAAATCGAAGAAGAACGGAAAGCAAAACTGAAGGCCTTAGACAATGTGCGTTTGGCAGAATGTAAAGCACGTGAAATCCCAGAATACAAAACGTTCTTCTTTGAAATGATTAAAAAAGATCATCCAAATGTACTGCAAACTGAAAGTGGATTGGTCTATGAAATACTTGAAGACGGAACAGGAGAACACCCGGAAAAAGGTGACGGAATTGCCCTACATTATACAGGCACACATGTTTATGGCGGCAAATTTGACTCATCCTTAGATCGCAATGCGCCCTTGAACTTTGATTACCTTGTTATGGGGCTCATTCCAGGTTTTAATGAAGGGGTGGGATTGTCCAAGCAAGGAATGAAGATTACACTCTATATCCCTTATTATCTCGCATACGGTCCACAAGGCAGAATGCCAACCATTCCTCCCTATTCAGATTTGATCTTTGAATTAGATATTCTCGAAGTGGAGAAAAAATAAGTATGTGTAAACTGTTCCCTTTTGGGCTCCTCTTGCTGTGTAGCTTCGCTACATTCGGTCAAAAAGCGAGTACCATAACGGTATATGATGCGCAAACTGGAGAACCCTTGCCATTTGCTAAGGTTTCTGAGAACAAAAAATCGACGGTATTAACAGATGTCGACGGTAAACTAGAATTAGTCATTGATACTCATTCCTCCTACTACTTTTGTTTCTATGATTTTAAAGACACTGTCTTAACCGGCCAAGAATTATTGAGCGCGAACGAAGTTTTTCTCACTCCAGACTCTCAACTTTATGACGAAGTAATAATTCTTCCCGGGGAAAATCCAGCTCACCGAATAATACGGAATGCCATGAACCAGCGTAAAGAGAATGACCCTATGCGCAACAATTCATTCCAATACGACGGTTTTTCGCGCTTCTATGTTGGAGGAGAAGCTACTCAAGCGTTCAATAGAGACACTATTTCGGATACGAGTTTACTAAAATCTATTGACTTATTTAGCTCGCAATACCTTTTCCTAACTGAAACAGCATCTCAACGCACTTTCTCTCCACCAAACTATGATAACGAGGTAGTTACCTCTTATAAGGTTTCTGGGATTAAGAACCCGATTTTTGCCTCTCTCGTGAATCAATTCCAGTCCTTCAGTTTTTATTCTGCCTCATTTAATATTGGAGACATCGAATACATCAACCCGATTGCTCCAGGAGGAATTAGAAGATACCTCTTCATTCTTGAAGACACGTTGATCAATGCGTCCGATACGACCTTCACAATTTCATTTCGACCGAGAAAAGGAAAAATCTTTGAAGGACTTTCAGGCTATCTCTTTATCAATACCAATAATTGGGCAATCCAACGCGTGATCGCGGAACCGCTTACGCCTCAAGAAACATTCACTGTAAAAATCATTCAAGAATATAAATTCACGGAGAACAAAAAATGGTTCCCCTATCAATTAAGCACAGAGTTTTCGTTCCCTAGCTTAGCCATCAATGACTATCACGAACTGGTCGGAAAAAGCAATCTTTATATTAAGAACGTCCTATTTGACATACCAGTAAAACGGGACTTCAATGCGGTGCAACTAGAAGTTTTACCAACTGCGGTAGATGATACGATTGGATTACAAGTTGCTCGAGGAACTTCATCCACTGATAAAGAATTAAAAACTTATCATGTTGTTGATAGCGTATCCAAAAAAATGAATTTCGAACGATTCGTAGATTTGGCAACCATCCTATCTACTGGTAAATTACCCATTGGAAAATTAAGTATTCCGATGTGGCGTTTAGCTGACTTCAACCAACATGAAGGCTATCGGCTTGGACTTGGACTAGAAACCAATGATCGGTTGAGTAAACATTTCTCACTGGGTGGATATTTTGCCTATGGGTTTCGAGATGAAGCTTGGAAATGGGGTGGTAATTTAGATTTTTTGTTGGCTGAAAAACGACGAATACGCTTAAGTTTCAATTATTCAGAAGATGTTTTTGAACGAGGAGGAGTGAGTTATATGAGCAACAACTTCGACTTGGCCTCTGGAGCGCTTTATCGGAACTTTTTCATCAATCAAATGGAGCGCCAGCGCAAAGGAACGATATCTGTCGGGGGTTACATCGCTCAGAACTTTCACCTTCAATTCATTGCAAATTATCGGCGAATTACATTCTTGGACGAGTATTCGTTTGAAGGATTAAAAACCCTTTCCAATCTCTATTCTAACATGTTTGATGTGGCAGAAACGGGAGTCGTGATAAACTGGACAATACGCGAAAAGGTCATGCTTTTGGGCACCCAGCGCGTTTCCTTAGGAAGTAAATATCCCAAAATACAATTCCAGGCAATGAAAGGATGGAACTCCATTTTTGACGGAGAATTCGACTATTATCGCCTTAATCTATCCATCTCGCAGACTTTTAGCGTTCGCGGGGTAGGAAAGCTTTTGCTCAACTCTACTAGCGGAATAACTTTAGGCGAAGTGCCATTAACGTTACTTCAGATGCCGTATGGAACGAATCGCAATTGGAATCTGACCGTTCCGAACACTTTTGAAACGATGGTCGCGGCAGAATTTTTCACAGATAAGCAAACAGCCCTCTTTTTTCGCTTTTCATTTCTCCCGCTTAAGAACAAAACTACCTTCACAGCACCGCAATTCTCCCTTCACTCTGCGGCAGGAATAGGAGAAATGCGCAATCAATACCTGCACAATCACAGTTTCAAAGTTCACGAAAAAGGGTACTATGAATCTGGTATCATCGTGGATAACCTACTCATTGTAGGGAATAGTGGATTGGGCATCGGGGTATTTCATCGCTATGGTACCTACGCACTTCCTGAAATGAAAGATAATTTTGTCTATAAATTATCCATAAAATTGAATTTTTAGTGTACATCACGACAACCGATATCCGAATAAGCAACTCATAAAATTAAGTTTACACCATTTTTCTAGTTACATTTGAGTAATGAATTGGTCGGATACCTGGAACATTTTAAAACACCTTTCGCTCCGCAGAATAACGAACTTAGCGAAGCTAAAAACTTCGTATTGGTCTGCAAAATATTTTAAGACTTCCGGAAATAATGGGCTTCCATTCGCAGCAAGCATTGAACCTACGACGGCGTGCAACTTGGGCTGCCCAGAATGTCCTAGTGGTCTGAAACAGTTCACACGACCTACTGGGAAATTGAGACCCGATTTACATAATCGCATGCTAGATAGTTTGGGGAAACAACTATTCTACATCAATTATTATTTTCAGGGTGAACCTTTTTTGCACCCCCAATTTTTAGATTTAATACACGCGGCAAAAAAGAGAAGGATTTATACAGCGACTTCAACGAATGCACATTTTATTACAGCATCCAAAGCAGAAGAAATTGTTTATTCCGGATTAGACCGTTTAATTGTTTCAATCGATGGTTTATCTCAAGAAACCTATGAACAATATCGTGTCCATGGGAAATTGAGTAAAGTAATTGAAGGATCGAAAAATATTGTGGAAGCAAAAAAAAGATTGAATTCATCTACTCCATTCTTAATTTTTCAGTTTTTAGTTGTACAACCGAACGAACATGAAATCGAACACGTATTTCGGCTTGGAAAGCAATTAGGAATTGATGAAGTACGTTTAAAAACGGCTCAATTATATGACTTTGAAAATGGTAATTCTTTAATGCCGAAAAATGAAAAATATTCGCGCTACAAACTAGGGAAAGATGGCAAATATCGCCCAAAATATAAATTATTGAATCAATGCTGGCGGATGTGGTCTTCAACGGTACTCACCTGGGATGGCAAAGTGGTTCCTTGTTGCTTCGACAAAGATGCCCAACACGTATTAGGCGAGTTATCGACTTCGTCAGACTTCCGCGAAATTTGGAATTCCCAGCGCTATACCAGTTTTAGAAAGGCCGTTTTTGGTAACCGAAAGACCATTGATATATGCAAGAACTGTTCTGAAGGCACAAAAGTATGGACATAAAAAAAGAGCACCAAACGATGCTCTTTTCATCAGCTATATCTGAATTTATTCTTTTATGAATTTGATGCTATCAAAACCATAGGCATGTTCTACGTTAATTACGTAAATACCCATATCCAATTTAGATACATCAAAGGTGTAGTTGCTGTAGTTACCAGGCTCGATGGTATGAACAACCTTCCCCGTGATATCAGTAACTGTAATCTTAGAAGCTTTCAATGAAGGATTAACTCCAGAAAGTGTTACTTTATTACTTGCAGGATTTGGCGCAACAGTTAACGGCTCAATTACCTCAAATGGAACGGAACTTGTCGGACCATTCACAATAATTTTATAGCCTGTAAACTCAGCACCTTGATTCACTGCTCCAAGAATTGTTTGCACATTCGCGGTAATTTGAATCGTAATATCATAAATAACATCAGCAACCACCGGTGTACCATATACATTAGCGCATCCATTATCACCTCCATTATATTGACAAGAAGCAACATTACATGCGTAAGCCAATTCAGCAGGAAGTCCAACCACATCATCTACTGTGAAGTAGTTAATAGTACTACCAACAAAGAGTCCTGTAGGATCGAGATCAGCAGTTACCTGAGCTGGAACTAAAAAATTCAGATCTGTTGAATAAAATGTATTTACCGTAGCAGTTGGGAAATTTAAAATTGTATCAGGATATGCACCATAACCACCTGAAACAGTATCTGCCCAGACTTGATTTGGAGAACAGCTTTGTGCGATAACAGCAGCTGATGAGGTAACAATTGCCAAAGAAAGTAATAGTTTTTTCATAAGATTTAATTAAATGTTTCAATCAAATGTAGAAAAATCCCGCGAATATTTCTACAAATTAATTTTATTTAATCAACACCTAAGTGTGTTAATTACCATCTTGAACAACAAATAACTCCAAGAGGTATCCACAAATAATAGTAGCATTATGTATTCGTCTACATTCATGTTAAAAAAGGTTAACTCAAATCCGCACATCGTTGAATAGCTTAAATTCGAATCGTCGTGAAAAAAATTAAATTACCTCAGATAGTTGTTTTGGTGAGCGCTGCCCTCCTTTTTTTAGTTGGTCTACAATTAAAAAATGCATTGGATTTATTTGAGCAAACCAATGAGGAATTTGAAACACACCTAGAAAATGTTCTTTCCAAAGTTGCTATACGACATGAAAAGGCATCCGACTTTAGACGATATACAACTATGTTTAAAGGAGATATTAGCGGTCAATATAAGAATGCCCTAAAACAAGAATTTCAAAACCTTGTTCCCGTTGAAGAATCTGTAAGCATCAAAGACACGTTCATTTTTGCCAACGGAGAACAAACAAAATACCTATTGATTACCGGTAATTCCTACGACTCTCTCGCCGATGTCAAAACTACACATAGCGTATTAACGCGTGATATTACGGAATTGAGTCAATTGGTTAAAGTAAGCGGAAAAAACGTACCCCAAGATACCTCCGACTTAAGCTTTAAATTGGACAAACGTGCGATGAACAACTTGTTCAGAAAATCGCAGTACATCAATGATTTCATGATTAATGCCTTTCGAAACGTGGGTGATTTAACCGCTAGTCAGCGTATCGACCTTGCATTTTTGGATTCAATCATTTCGAACACGTTAAAAACAGAAGAGCTTCAAACCAGATTTAATTATGTAATCACAGATGAAAACAAGAAAGTTATTGAATTCCCTGCTTATACGAGAGACTACACGCCTGAATTAGATACGACGAAGGCCTATCACATTCGATTATTTCCAGGAAACATATTTGACGAGGAGCTTACTTTACATATCTTCTTTCCAAAAAAGAATACCCTTCTCTTCGGAGAAATGTGGTTTACACTTCTTGTAAGTTTACTCCTTGTAATTCTGGTTATTTTTTCTTTTAGCATTATGTACAAAACAATCGTTCACCAGCGAAATTTGTCGGAAACGAAAAATGATTTCATTAGTAACATGACCCATGAATTCAAGACCCCTATATCGACCATATCTCTTGCGTGCGAAGCGCTCTCAGATAAAAGCATGACCAATACACCGGAGGGAACTGCACCCTTTGTTTCAATGATTCATCAGGAAAATCGACGCTTAAGTGGATTGGTAGAGCAAATTCTTCAAAGTGCATTATTGGACAAAGGTGAGCTTAAATTAAAATACGAACCTATTCCTTTAAATGCATTAATTCAATCTATAACACGTCAATTTCAACTGAAATTAAAAGAACAGTCTGGAACAGTTCATCTTCAATTAGCTCGTGAAGAACTAACAATACATGGCGACCCTATTCATACTGCAAACATTATTACCAACTTAATTGACAACGCAATAAAATACAGTCCGAACGAACCGAACATTACGATTACAACTAAATTAAAGGGAGATCAGATCGAATTACATGTGCGCGATAAGGGGATTGGAATAAAAAATGAGTACCTGGATAAAATATTTGACAAATTATACCGTATTCCTACAGGGAATGTTCACGATGTAAAAGGTTTTGGATTGGGCCTAAGTTACGTCAAAGCTGTTGCGGACCTTCAAGGCTGGAAAATAAGCGTCAAAAGTAAATTCGGTGAAGGGTCGACATTTTCACTAATAATCACTAAAAGTAAACACCATGAGTAATTCTGTATCCGTTCTTCTCGCAGAGGACGACGAAAATCTAGGAACGTTGTTAAACACCTTTTTGAAAAATAAAGGGTACCAAGTCGACCTTGCTAGAAATGGTAAGATTGCACTAGAAAAGTTCAACGAAGGAAATTATGACTTTTTAATACTCGACGTTATGATGCCTGAAATCGATGGATTTACCGTTGCCAAAGAAGTTAGAGAGATTGATAAAAATATTCCCATCCTTTTTCTAACTGCAAAATCGATGAAAGAAGATAAGCTGAAAGGATTTGAGATTGGAGCAGATGATTACTTGACAAAACCTTTTAGTATGGAGGAGCTCGTTGCTCGAATTGAAGCTATTCTCAAGCGTTCAGGTTTTGAGCGAGAAACAGATAGTGCTCAATTCAATATCGGCAAATTTACTTTCGACAGCGACAAACGTCTTCTTATTAAAGATGGTGAATCACAAAAACTTACCACCAAGGAAAATCAACTATTGAAGCTCCTTGCCAAGAATAAAAGTGAAGTACTTGACAGACAAGCTGCCTTGCGGGCTATATGGGGAGATGATAATTACTTTAACGGTCGTAGTATGGATGTTTATATTGCTAAACTTCGAAAAATGTTGAAAGAGG
>JALQTG010000116.1 GCA_023264075.1 Crocinitomicaceae bacterium | reverse complement strand
GGGAATACTGTACGAGCTAACATTACACCGATTGAAGCGTCATTAAAAATACCGGCTTCTGTTAGTGCAGCAGTTCCAGTTCCTGGAGCAAATGTTGCGATATACTGAACAGTATCATTAGTGACGTTTGTTGTAACGTTTGTTGTTGAATCTAAAGCAACGCGAGCAGATTCGGTTCCAAGAGCCGTATCTGTTGCAGCAACTGATGTAGTGTTAGTACCAACAGCAATATGGCTCATAGCAGTTGGAGAACCCATTAAACGGCCAGCAATTCTCTATAATTACCGGTCCAAACATGGCTGGGAAAAGTACTTTTTTGCGCAGTGTGGGGGTGAATTTGATGTTGGCAAAAGCAGGCTTTCCTGTAATGGCAAAAGCATTTCAATTTCCAGATGTCTTGTTGTATTCGAGTATGCGCACCTCGGATGATTTGAACGCGGAAACGTCCTATTTCCATGCTGAATTGTTGCGTTTGCGTTTCATTACTGATGCCATTGAAAAAAGAAATGAATCGGTTTTTATTGTCTTAGATGAGATTTTAAAAGGAACGAATTCCAAAGACAAAGAGGAAGGTTCTGCTTTATTCTTAAAAAAACTGTGTGACTTAGGGGCAAAAGGAATAATCGCGACACATGATCTGAAACTTACAGAATTAAGCAACTCAGACCAACGCTTGGTCAACTTATATTTTGATAGTACCATTTCTGGTGATGAAATGAATTTTGACTATAAAATTCGAGCAGGCGTGGCGCAAAATATGAATGCCAGCTTTCTATTAAAGCGCATGGGGTTGACTTAGTAATCTGAACGTCAGAAAGTTGGAAAGTTGAAAGTGGTAATGGAAAACACAGTGTTAGTTTCAGAGATGCGCTGCAATTTCCCCATACCCCAATTCAATCAAATACCCTATATTTGTGAAAAGTCGATACCCATGAAGTGTTTCCCATTTTTATTCACCATCGTGTTCTTATTTGGCTGTACTTCTTCCGAAATTATTCAAGAGGAACCTGACTTGATTGGAGCATGGTCGTTAATCGAGCAAAGTGATAAGAAAACCCCTCCCAGAGTAGGATTATTATTTTCTACTGATTTTCAATATTTCGATTTAGATTCGCAAGGACAGACCATCAACCGTTTCAGACCGATGTATTGGAATTATGCCAACGACACGCTGATACTGGTGAACACAAATACGGAACCGCATCTCTTGGATACGAAGGGAACAAAAACGTTTTATGTACAACAATTAACGGATAGCATACTAGAACTAAACACGGTAGACCAACCATACTCAATCACATATACTTACCAACGCAACTAAAATTTGACTCCGATGTCATGAAGATATTATACAGTCAACAACTAGAAACTGACAGATCTACCATCCTAAACGAACCGATCCCAAGCATAAACCTTATGGAGCGAGCAGCTCTCGGATGAGTACACTGGATAACCCAGAAATATCATACATATAGGCCATTCATCTGAAGAACTTTCTATTTTCGGAGGTTATCTCCATAGTTTGGCAGATGATTTAGCTGCTCAATCCGTTGGAACCGTTTCGTTGATTGCGTCGGATATCATAGAACACTTAGTTCAAGCCTATAAAGCGTTAGAGAACTAAATGGGTATACCACATTTGAATAAAAAAAGTGACACATTTCAATGTATCACTTTTACATTTCTTGGTTTCTGACTAATTAAATGTGCATTGCTCGGTCTTCCGTCGCAGCCATCGCAGCCTCTTTTACAGCTTCAGAATAGGTTGGGTGTGGATGCGACATGCGCGCAATATCCTCTGCAGAAGCTCGGAATTCCATAGCTACAACACCTTCCATAATAAGGTCCGCAGCTCGCGCACCAATCATATGGACTCCTAAAATCTCATCTGTACTCTTGTCAGCAATTATCTTAATCAGACCTTGAATATCCATTGAAGCACGTGATCTACCCAATGCTTTCATAGGAAAAGACCCCACTTTAATTTCTACTCCAGCAGCTTTTAATTCTTCCTCCGTTTTACCAACAGAAGCTACCTCTGGCCAGGTATACACAACCCCGGGAATCAAGTTATAATTGATATGAGGAATTTGACCTGCTATTTTCTCAGCAACGAATACTCCTTCTTCCTCTGCTTTGTGGGCCAGCATGGCACCACGCACTACATCGCCTATAGCGTAAATATTCCCAACTCCAGTGTGCAAATTATCATCTACTGAAACTTGTCCTCTTTCGTTCGTTTTAACACCTGCATTCTCCAATCCTAATCCTTCCGTGTAAGGTTTTCTACCTACCGAAACAAGGCAATAATCAGCTTCAAATGAAACTTCTTCACCCTTTTTATTAAGTGCAGTAACAACAACTCCTTTACCTGTATTCTTTACGCCTTGAACACGGTGTTCCATGTTGAACTTCATGCCTAACTTCTTAAGCACTTTCGTTAACTCTTTACCCATTGTTCCATCCATGGTTGGGATGATGGAATTCGCAAATTCAACCACCTCCACTTGTGACCCTAAACGCGCCCAAACAGATCCCAATTCTAGACCAATGACTCCACCTCCAATAACAATTACCTTTTTTGGAATTTCTTTCAAGACCAACGCTTCGGTTGAGGTAATGATGCGTTTCTTATCCGGCTCCATTCCCGGAAAATAATTTGGTTTAGAACCCGTTGCTATAACAATATTCTTCCCTTCAATTAACGTCTCTTTACCATCATTCCCTGTCACCTTAACGGTGTTCTTATCTACAAAAGAACCCATCCCATGAAGCACGTCGATATTGTTCTTGTCCATAAGAAACTTGACACCTTGGCAGGTTTGCTCCACAACTTTATTCTTTCGTTCAATCATTTGATTGATATCAGGTTTAAGCCCAGAAATTTGTATACCGTGCTCTTCAAAAGAATGTTGCGCATTGTGAAAATGCTCTGATGAATCCAAGAGTGCTTTAGAAGGAATACATCCTACATTTAGGCAGGTTCCCCCTAAGGTGTCGTACTTCTCAATAATGGCCGTTTTCATTCCTAATTGAGCCGAGCGAATTGCACCTACATATCCACCTGGACCAGAACCGATAAAAATAACGTCGTATTTATTCATAATAAAAAGTGTTGTCTTACAAAATTAGCAATTGAATTAATTCGAGGATTTAGAATAATGACTTTCTATGCTTCAGCAGGTGATCCAAAATTCATTGGAGGCATATTTTGTCCATCATCTGGAATTATGCCTATATGCGCCTCATACTTCTTAATATTGTCTTGTAATGCTCGGAGCAATCGTTTCGCATTTTGAGGAGTCATTACAACACGTGAACGTACTTTTGCCTTAGGCATTCCTGGCATCATTTGCACAAAATCACATACAAATTCGGAAGGTGAATGTGTGATTATTGCCAAATTAGTATACAACCCATCTGCGATCTCTTCCGGTAGCTCAATATTTATTTGATGCTCTTTTTTTTGATTTTCCATGCCTTACGTTTTATAAAAAAAGGCTATCAACAATTGCTGATAGCCTTTTTTAAGTTTTTATTTACTTATGCGTTCTCCGCAGTTAATTCATCATATACTTCTTGAGATCCCACAATCATATTCTTGAATGCTCTTGAACCTGTTCCTGCAGGAATTAAATGCCCTACAATAACATTCTCTTTCAATCCAAGTAGATGATCTTCCTTACCAGCAATCGCTGCTTCATTTAACACTTTCGTTGTTTCCTGGAACGAAGCCGCAGAAATAAACGATTGTGTTTGTAGTGAGGCACGCGTAATACCTTGAAGAATTGGGGAAGATGTTGCAGGTACCGCATCACGTGCTTCTACCAATTGCTTATCTTCTCTTCTCAATTGTGAATTTTCATCGCGTAACTTACGTGCAGAGATAATCATTCCAGGCTTCAATGTAGTTGAATCACCTGCGTCCACAACAACTTTTTGTCCGAAAATACGATCATTCTCTTCAAAGAAGTCTACTTTATGAATCGCTTGGAAAGGCAAGAATTTAGTATCACCAGCATCTTCAATTTCCACTTTCAACATCATTTGACGTACAATTACTTCAAAATGTTTGTCATTGATTTTCACCCCTTGTAAACGATATACTTCTTGAATTTCATTTACTAAGTACTCTTGTACTTTAGTAGGTCCTTCAATGTTCAATATATCATTTGGAGTAAT
>JALQTG010000063.1 GCA_023264075.1 Crocinitomicaceae bacterium | reverse complement strand
GCTATTTCAGGAACTGGAATAGAGCTTGAGGCGACTAAGGCGGTCGTTACAAAGTTACTTAATAATGAGGGTCTTACTGACTTTAAGAGCTTTACTGTGGAATATGATGTTCATGGAATGAAAGAGTATTTGAATGAATTTGAGAGGGTCAGATATCAGCGAATTTCCGCTGCGAAACATGATATGGATAACGATACGGTTATTCCTAAAGGTATTGCTAAACATAATGAATCTGCCAATCCGGTAAAAAGAGGATATGCCCCAGACCCATTCTTTATTTCGCATGGTAACGTTAAGGACTCCATCGAATTAGAAATTATCCGTCAAGTGAATGAGGTAGTGGATCTTGCTGTTACTTATAGAAACGATAAGTATACAACTGAGGCATCAGCACTAATTCAAGATCGAATATTTGATGGAATATTTGCAGATGAAATACGAGAGGGTCCGGATGGTGAGGAGTATGCTTTCGAAGTAATTTCTCTTCTAAGAAATGGTTTTAGAGATTTTATAATAGATACTCCGGGTAAGCTGAAATACCGGAATGTCAACGAAGAAGAGAATATTGGTAGATTGAATTATCGAAGAGATGATTACATTGATTATCTAGATGGAGACATCGAAAGTTCAATACATTACAATAATGATGAGCGTAAAAACCAAATAAATCAAGCTACACGTGACCCGGATTTAGTAATGTATCAAAATAGATTTGAGGAATATGACCTTAAAGGAACGTCAATAATACCAGGAGGTCAAAATAGAACAGCATGGCCAACTACTCTTGTTTCTAACAAATCAAGAGTCTACAAAGGTGGTTCTTGGAAAGATCGTGCATATTGGTTAGTAGGTAGTAACCGTCGATTCCTTGATGAAGACCAAGCGACAGACTATATCGGTTTCAGATGTGCTATGGACAGAATGGGTAGTCCTACAGGGATGAACTACTCTAAAAAAAATAGAAGATAATAGAAGAATTGAATATATTAGCTCCGGTAAAACTACCGGAGCTTTTTTTTTAGATTATGCAGAAAGTTTTTGACCTCTTTTATCTAACCAGTGGAGTTTGCACAGACTCCCGTAATATTTCTAAAGATTGCTTATACGTTGCTCTAAAAGGCGCGAATTTCAATGGCAATTCATTTGCGCATGAAGCAATAGAAAAAGGAGCCATGTTCGCCATTGTGGATGAAAAAGAGTTAGCAAACAATACTACACTATTTTTCGTTGAGGATGCCCTACTCTATTTACAACAGTTAGCGAATTATCATAGAAACAAATATAAAATACCCGTAATAGGAATTACCGGTTCTAATGGTAAAACAACCACAAAGGAACTAGTTAATAGTGTGTTGAGCCAACGTTATACTGTACTATGTACAAAAGGTAATCTCAACAATCATATTGGAGTCCCACTCACATTGCTGCAATTGAACAATTCGCATGACCTTGCAATCATTGAAATGGGTGCAAATAAGCCTAATGATATTCAAGAGCTTGTAAACATTGCGGAACCAACCCATGGACTCATCACCAATATCGGATCTGCTCACTTAGAAGGATTTGGATCGAAAGAAGGAGTGATAAAAACAAAAGGAGAACTGTACGATTTTATTGAGGAGATTGGCGGAACCATATTTTACAATATTGACGATGAATTACTCGCGCAACTTGTACCCTTAGAAACGGAGCACATCACCTATGGAACAAGTCCTTCCGCGCAATTAGCTGGTGCCATTATTGAAGTACAACCGGAAGTTGTATTCGACTATGTTACCGCGTGGGAAGATACCGTGCACAGGATTTCATCTCAAATAATAGGGAAATACAATTTCTACAATATGCTAGCTGCGGTTTGTATCGGTGATTATTTTGAACTTAGTCCAGTCGAAATAAAAATAGGTATTGAATCATATTTACCCGATAACAATCGCTCTCAAGTCAAGAAAACGGAGCGCAATACACTTATTCTCGACGCGTACAACGCGAACCCTACGAGTGTTCAATCTGCTTTAGAAAGCTTCGGTATGATACCACATGATGACAAATTTTTCATACTAGGCGACATGTTAGAATTAGGCAGTGAAACACTTCCTGCGCACCAGGCTGTAATTGGCCAGACCAAATCGTTGGATTTAAAAGGAATATTCGTAGGAAGCGTGTACGCCGAATTAGCGAAAGAGGATGAAAGTATTATGGCTTTTGCCACGAAAGAAGCAGCTAAAGATTTCTTATCCATCGCACAACCTAAAGGAAACTTGATTCTCCTCAAAGGTTCGCGTGGAATCGGTTTAGAAACACTGATTGATATCTTTTAAATCGCCAATTGTTCAAAGAAACCTCCGATTTTCTTCGCTTTATCTACGAAGTGAATCTCAATAATCCAATAAGGAGTCTCATCTGTTATTATCCTGTTATTGTTTTCAGGATGTAGATAACTATGGTATTTCTCGGGTCCAATGTTAATATGTGGAAATTGACCGATCACATGTCCTGCTATCTCTCCACCAAATTCCCAACCATACGAATCAGCGAGTTTTACACAATAGGTGTCAAATTCAGACGCTGTTAACTTCGGATGAGCTAAAAAGTAATCTCTCGCTACATACCAAGCATGTTCGACATCTTCGGCCAACTTTATTCGAACAGGGTCATTTCCTATCACATAAGTTCTGCCCACATCGGCTTCATACGCTTCGAATATTGGACCGAAATCCAAAAACAATATATCTTGCTGCTGAATCACTAAATCAGGGGGATTAACATTATATGGATATAATGTGTTCTCCCCTGCTCTTACTATCCGTTTGTGCCAAAACTTTTTAACTCCAAATTCCTTCTCTGCAAGCTGAAAAATAGCTCTATTCACTTCGGATTCCATCCTTCCTGCGCGAATAAAACCTAACTCTTCTATTCTATGAAAAAGGCGAAGTGCATCCGCCTCCGCCTTTTGTAAATTCTCGACTAATGAATTAGACATTTACTTCTCGTCTTTTATTAATCCGATTTCACGTAAACGCTCCATTAAATATTC
>JALQTG010000030.1 GCA_023264075.1 Crocinitomicaceae bacterium | reverse complement strand
AAGATTGAAATTATGCTAGAAATTAAAACTCTCGAATTCTTGGAGAACCTAACGTTGAACAACTCGACGGAATGGTTCAAGGATCATCAGGAAGAGTATAGACGTGCAAAAGCAAATTTTGAACAAGTAACAACAGATATTATTAAAGGTCTTTCTTCCATTGATAAGGAAATTGAAAAGCAAGACTTACAACCTAAGAAGTGCATTAAGCGAATCAATCGGGACATTCGTTTTTCCAATGATAAATCTCCATACAAGACGAATTTTTTTGCCGTATTTAATCCAGGTGGATACAAATCGGAGCATGCCTCTTATTATCTACATATAGAACCCAATAATTCATTCATTGGTGGGGGTGTTTATATGCCGCCAACACCTATATTAAATAAATTTAGAGAAGAAATCGAATATGAATTGGAGGAGTGGGAATGTATTATTCAATCACGCTCTTTCAAAACAGCATTTCCAAATGGTATTCATGCTCCATCAGAACTCAAAACAACACCGAAAGGATTTAATGCTGAAAGCCCGGCAATCTCTTATTTAAGAATGAAGGGGTATTACACCATGCGTAAGCTCACCGATAAGGAGGTTACCTCAGGAGTTGCTCTTGAAAATATCTTAGGATACTATCAGGAGGTAAAGCCGCTTATTCGCTTCTTAAATCAAGCGTTTTAATAGCTTCGAGCTATTTGGAGTTCTATTCTAAATCGAAGAGTTTCGGTTGAGAATCGTCGTCATCATGTCTACGCATCGGAGGTCTGCGCCTTGCCTTTGTAAAGTCCCATTCCACTTCACGTGGACCTTCTCCATCTTTTGGACGAAGGCTTGAAAGGGATTTTGGTTTCACTTTTTTAATTTCTTCAGTGCTTTCAGAAGTAGTGTCACCTTTTGTAGGAGGAGCTGGCTCTTGTGCCTTTTGGTTGTCGTTCTTTTCTTCTTCAGTCTCTTCCGAAGATTCCTTGTCAGTAATCAATACATCAGGACCATCATCATCGTTATCTCCATTAAAGTCTGTAGGCTCATCGTCTCCTTCGTCATCTGGCCAAATTTCATCCCCTTCTTGAAGAGCCAATACCACCTCTTTCACTTTCAATTTGGTCAATTGATTTCCTTGCGTTTTCATTCCTTTAATGTCAATGAATTCATCAAGAAGCACCTCTTTATCTGGTAAGTTTTTAGTCGCTTTAAGTAATTTGTTAAAGATGATTTTTACACGAGCTTTATGTGCCGTTGTAGCTACATCGAGATGACTTCCCTCGGATTCACTTATGAAGGATACCTTTTTATCAGTTGTGACTTCACAGAGGAAACGTTTTACATAGTGAATTTCTTTCTCCCCATCGTAATATACGGCAGAAATAGGATGTTCAGGATTCCATTTTTCGATGTGGAACATGTCATCGTCAAAGTGTGTAGCTAGGTCAAAGCTAGATAGACGATATTCTCCAGACTTGTAGAGCGTCAATATCTTATCTTCTCCACGGAAATCCCCTAAAAATTTACCGCGTTTTTCATCATTTAGACGACCAACAATATCATCATACCAGATTTTTCTAGCTGCTAGGGTAGAGCCACCAACCTCTTTTTGAGTGACTTTAGAAACCAACTCCTTTGTAACAAGATTTCCTGCTGCGGTGCGACTCTTAATCAGTTGTTCTCCCATATCGATGTCGATACGGAGCTTTTTCAAGTGTGTACGCGGACGAAGTTGTACCGTAATAACTTCACGTTCACCATTTGGATGGCAAGAGAAATAAAGGAGCTGTGAACCTTTTTTACCTTTCGTTAGATCATATTCTTTATCGCGGGTTATGGAATTCACAAAGAATCGCTTCATGTATGTTGGCCCCGTTTTACCGTCGCTGTATAAAACGTGGTAAATGGTACGTTTGTCGCCTTTTTTCCAAACTGCTGCATAAACAATACCTTTTCCAACAAATTTCTTATCAGAAATTTTAGTAATCATCATTTTTCCCGTATCGAAAAACACGATTATGTCGTCGAGGTCTGAACATTCTTGTACGTAATCATTTTTTTTCAGGCCGTATCCTATAAATCCTTCTTCCATGTCTACATACAATTTCTTGTTTGCGATGACTACTTTGGAAGCGTTGATGTTGTCGAATACTTTGATTTCTGTTCGGCGCTCTTTTCCTTCTCCAAATTTCTTTTTCAAGTCTTTGAAGTAATCGACTGCATAATCGATAAGGTTGTTGAGTTTGTGCTCAACTTCCGCAAGTTCCTCTTCAAGTTTAATCAGTATTTCATCCGCACGGAAGGCATCAAATTTAGAAATTCGCTTAATTTTTATCTCCGTTAAACGAATGATGTCGTCACGCGTCACGGCGCGTTTAAGATGCTTCGTAAATGGTTTTAATCCATTGTCGATAGCGCTGATCACACCTTCCCAGGTTTCCTCTTCTTCGATCAGGCTATACACTTTGTTTTCAATGAATATTTTTTCTAATGAGCTAAAATGCCATTGCTCTTCCAGTTCATTTTTACGTATTTCTAATTCCCATTTTAAAAGCTGAACGGTATTGTCGGTATTGATTCGTAACATGTCGTTCACTCCCAAGAATTTTGGAGCATCGTTATCTATCACCGAAGAGTTAGGTGAAATGGAAATTTCACAATCCGTGAATGCGTATAAGGCGTCAATGGTTTTATCAGGAGATACACCAGGAGCCAAATGAATCATGATCTCAGCAAACTCCGATGTATTGTCCTCAATCTTTTTGATCTTGATTTTACCTTTATCGTTTGCGCGAATAATTGAGTCGATCAACGAACCCGTATTTGAACCAAAAGGAATCTCTGTTATGGTCAGTGTTTTATTGTCAATTTTATTGATTTTAGCCCGGACACGTACTTTTCCACCGCGCAGTCCTTCATTATAATTGCTAAAATCTGCCATTCCTCCAAAAAGGAAATCAGGAAATATTTCTACTTTGCGTCCACGTAGGTGGTTGATTGAATTGTCAATCAGTTCAATAAAGTTATGGGGCAAAATCTTACACGCTAAACCAACCGCAATTCCTTCTGCTCCTTGTGCTAGTAAAAGCGGGAATTTCATCGGAAGATGATCTGGTTCTTTATTTCTTCCGTCATAACTCGCTAGCCAATGTGTAGTCTTTGGATTAAAGGCTACGTGCAATGCAAATTTTGATAAACGCGCCTCGATATAACGAGATGCTGCAGCGGAGTCACCAGTAAGGGTATTTCCCCAGTTCCCCTGCATGTCGATGAGCAATTCTTTTTGTCCTAATTGCACTAAAGCGTCTCCAATAGAGGCATCTCCGTGAGGGTGGAATTTCATGGTGTTCCCTATGATATTCGCTACCTTATTGTAACGTCCATCTTCCATTTCTTTCATAGAATGAAGAATCCGGCGCTGAACAGGTTTCAATCCATCAAATAATGCAGGAACTGCACGTTCAAGGATTACATAGGAAGCATAGTCGAGAAACCAGTTTTCATATAGCCCCGTTACAGGAACAATATTTTCGTCAATTTCTTTTCCATTTCCCGCGTCTCCTGAATTTTCCGAAGAAGCATCGTTCAATTCGTCCTTGTGTGGTTCTTGATCTTCTGACATAGTTTTAGGAAGCTTTATCTAAATTCTTTTCTTCTTGTTCTTTCGCGAGTTCTTCTTCCAAATCTTTCTCTACCTTCAGGTTGTTAATAATAAACTCCTGACGGTCGGGCGTGTTTTTACCCATGTAAAAGGATAGAATATCATCAATGGAAGAGCTTTTTGTAAGTAGAACCGGTTCAAGTCGGATGTCTTCCCCGATAAAGTTCTTGAATTCATCCGGAGAGATTTCACCAAGCCCCTTAAAGCGCGTAATTTCCGCATTCTTACCAATTTCTTCAATGGCCGCACGTCGCTCGTCTTCAGAGTAGCAGTAGAATGTTTTTTTCTTGTTGCGCACTCTGAATAATGGCGTTTGTAAGACGTACACATGATTCCGTTTTACCAAATCTGGAAAAAACTGTAAAAAGAACGTAAGCAAGAGCATACGGATGTGCATTCCATCGACGTCGGCATCGGTGGCAATAACAATTTTGCTGTAGCGCAAGTTGTCCATCTCGTCTTCAATGTCGAGTGCCGCTTGAATGAGGTTGAACTCCTCGTTTTCATACACGACCTTCTTGGTGAGTCCATAGGAGTTGAGTGGTTTTCCGCGCAAGCTAAATACCGCTTGCGTATTTACATTGCGTGACTTAGTAATCGAACCACTCGCAGAGTCACCCTCTGTAATGAAAAGAGTTGTTTCCTCCCGGCGGTCATCTTTCATATCGGTCAAATGCACACGGCAATCGCGCAATTTCTTGTTGTGTAAACTAGATTTTTTCGCACGGTCTCTGGCGAGTTTACGTATACCTGAAAGTTCTTTACGTTCCTTTTCAGATTGCTTTATTTTTCGCTCTATGATTTCTGCTACATCTGGATTTCTGTGCAAGTAGTTATCGAGTTTTTCCTTTAGGAAATCGTTGATAAATGCCCGCATGGACTTCCCTCCAGGCTCGATTTCTTGAGACCCTAGTTTTGTTTTTGTTTGTGATTCGAATACCGGCTCTACGACCTTCACAGCACAAGCCGCTACAATGGATTGTCGGATATCGGAAGCCTCGTAGTTTTTATTGTAAAAGTCCCGTATCACTTTAGCCACTGCTTCTCGAAAAGCGCTCTGATGTGTTCCGCCTTGCGTGGTGTGCTGACCGTTCACAAAAGAGTAGTAATCTTCTCCATACGTTTTTCCATGAGTAAAGGCTACCTCAATATCTTCTCCTTCTAAGTGAATAATCGGGTAGAGGGGGTCTCCATCCTGATTTTGCTCGAGTAAATCTTTTAATCCATCTTTCGAGTTATAACGCTCTCCATTGAAATGGATGGTTAGTCCCCTGTTGAGGTAACAATAATTCCATAACATCTTATCGATGTATGGTGTTTTGTAGACAAACTTTTTGAAGATGCTTTCATCTGGAGAAAACTCAACGTATGTTCCGTTGGCTTCGGTTGTTTTTTCGACTTCACTTTCTTCGACTAATTCACCGCGTGAAAAAGAAGCGCGTTTAAGTTCTCCATCGCGAACAGAGTAAACCATGAAATGGCTACTAAGGGCATTTGTAGCTTTCGTACCGACTCCATTTAGTCCTACGGATTTCTTAAATGCTTTGGAGTCGTATTTTCCCCCAGTATTTATTTTCGATACTACATCAACTACTTTTCCAAGAGGAATTCCACGACCATAATCACGAACAGAAACTAATCCATCTTTTACTTTGATTTCAATCTTTTTTCCGTTCCCCATGACGAATTCGTCAATGGAGTTGTCGATAACCTCTTTTAGTAAAATGTAAATTCCATCGTCCGCAGAAGCCCCGTCACCGAGTTTCCCAATATACATTCCAGGACGCAAACGAATGTGTTCTTTCCAGTCTAATGAGCGTATATTATCTTCTGTATAATTATTTTCTGCCATAGCACTTAAGCGTCTTACTCAACCTAACAAAATTAATGAATAAGCGACCCCTTTGCACACTTTTTTTTAGAGGTTATTCACCATGCATGGTGGAAAGCGACTGAAAGCAGGAAACTAAGAAGCTGAATGAGGGTTTAATCTTCCTCTTGAATCATTCCTTGCCACGAAAGAGGACGTCTTGAAATGTCCCACTTAAACTGTTCTACGCGTGCTTCATTTTGTTTGATCTGATCCATTGGGTACATAACGCCATCAGGAGCTTCACGGTATGTTACGCCTTCAATGTTACCTTTTTTAAAGTATAGTGTAATATCTGAAGAATAGATGCGATTCATCCCTTGTTGCTTTACCATTACGGTGGTGTCATTCTCCTTTTCTTCTTCAATGAAATTGATTGATTTGGCATTTCCCAATATGTCGACTCTTCGAATGGAAGCGCTGTCAAAATAGGTAACCATATTTCTTCCATAAACTTGATTGTAATATGCGGCGCTATCAACCTCAGAAACAGTAAGTGCATTGTGCTGGATGAATGCTTTGTGTATTTTTCCTTCTTTTTCAATGGCGGTAATAGTGTCTCCTGATAGCTGTGCTTTACCTGTCCATAGAACAGGGTTGTGGAATAACGTCATCCTCCCTTGAGGGCGATCATAGCTTAACGAGTCGCACACGCCTTGAAGGTCTTTTTTGTAAACATTCACGCCATGGTATGCGAGTACAAGTCGGCTATCATTGAGTGAATCTAGGTGATTGAAAAGGGTGTCGGCATGAATAAATAAGGTGTCCAGGGGGTCTTCAAAACGTTTTACAAGCGCTTTTCCAGTGATAAGTGCTACACTCTCTTTTTCTGAGCTGCGCGCATAGTCTCCTGAAAACTCGATGTGCTGTGAGCTATCTCGAATCAAGACGTTACCCTGACCAATTGACAAACCTTTAGGACTATTGTAGTATAGGCTGTCCGCGAAAATAGTTTCTTGGTCCCGCAATATGGATGCGTTCTTTTGAAGGACACCTTCTTCTTTGTTTACATCATACCAGCCACTTTCACAATACATTTTAGCGTCTTGACTAATGATGTCTGTCGGGCCAAAGAAATAGGCTCTTTTTTTTCTGCCATTGAATTGAAGGGTGTCTGTAGTTACCTTGTATTCATTCGATGTGTACATAACGTCGCTTCTGAAAAAGAAGTCTTTTGACTTCGGATAGAAGTATCCCACTTTGCTCGTTAGTCGTTCATCAGAAACAATGTTCGTGATCATACCTCCGTTTTTATATACTCCGCGATCAAGTTTTGCATCGTAGTCCATAGAGTCTGTGCTCAGCCGGTATTCATTGTCTCTCAATCGTACGTTTCCCCATAGTTTAGCATATTCCGTTTTCATGTTGAAAAACAAGGAATCGCAATACAAGTTCAAGGTGTCTTTTTTATTGAGATGTACTTTTCCATAGGCGTACACCTCTTTTTTTCTGTAATAGTAATAAGCAGAATCACAGTACATTCGGTCATTATTTTGTTTAATGACTACGTTGCCCTTGAGTAAATATCGCCCACTTTTGCTTTGCAGGATAAGCTTGTCCACTCCTTCAACGAGCTCTAGTGAGTCGATTTGACCGAAGGAATAGTTCCACAAAAAAAATGCGCTTATTAGGACAAGCGCAATTTTTGATATGCTGACAGATTTCTGCAATTAATGTTTATTCGTTAATGTTTGAGTTCTATCTGGACCAACTGAAACTGTTGTAATTGGCACTTCAAGATGTTTCTCAAGATAGGCTACATAGTCTTTTAGTTCTTGAGGTGCATCATCGAATGACGTCAATTTAGTTAAGTCACAATTCCATCCTTTTACCTCTTCGTAGATAGGATTTACCTCGACATCTTTAATGTCAAACGGTAAATAATCAATTTTCTTGCCTTCAATTTCGTAATGTGTACAAACTTTGATCGTTTCAAAGTTATCCAGTACATCGGATTTCATCATAGAAAGTTCAGTTGCTCCATTGATCATTATTGCGTATTTCAAGGAAGGCAGATCAATCCATCCACATCTTCTTGGTCTTCCAGTTGTTGCTCCGAATTCGAATCCTTCCTTGCGAATTTTTTCACCTATTCCATCATGTAGCTCTGTTGGGAACGGCCCGCTTCCAACACGCGTGCAATATGCTTTAAAAATTCCGATTACATTACCGATGCGTGTTGGTGCAACTCCCAGTCCGGTGCATGTCCCAGCGGTAATGGTATTGGATGAAGTAACGAATGGGTAGCTTCCAAAATCAATATCCAATAGCGTTCCTTGGGCTCCTTCAGCCAGTATTGTTTTGCCTTCTTTTAGGGCGTTATTTAAATAGTGCTCACTGTCAATAGTGGTAAGGCTTTTTAAAAGTTCAATTCCTTCGAAGAAAGCTGGCTCAAGTTCTGCAAGGTCATATTCAAAATTGTCATGATGGCTTAAAATGCCCACATGTTTCTCAACCAATTGATCGTATTTCTCTTTGAAATTGGGGGTAAAAATATCACCTACGCGAAGCCCGTTTCTACCGGTTTTGTCCATGTACGTTGGACCGATTCCTTTGAGGGTGGAACCGATTTTTGATTTTCCTTTTGCTTGTTCAGAAGCTGCGTCAAGTAAGCGATGCGTCGGCAAGATCAAGTGTGCTTTGTTTGAGATAAGTAAACGACTTTTCACGTCAATATTAAATGGTGCTAACTTTTCAATTTCTCGCTGAAAAATCACCGGATCAATTACGACTCCGTTTCCGATAACGTTTAGGGTGTCTTCTCGGAAAATTCCGGATGGGATGGTGTGTAACACGTGTTTGATACCGTCAAACTCAAGAGTGTGTCCAGCGTTGGGTCCTCCTTGGAAGCGTGCGATAATGTCGTATTTGGGAGTGAGAACATCTACGATTTTCCCTTTTCCTTCGTCTCCCCATTGTAAGCCTAATAAAACGTCTACTTTGTTCATGCCTCTTGTGCATTAAAAATGTTTTGTGCGTCCTGTATTGTTGCACAAATTGTGAATATTGATGTTAATTTGGTGATGAAAAAAAGCTTTTCCACACTTTCTGAAAGTGCGATTAGAATTAATTCTCCCCCTTTGTTGCGAACTTTCGTCAATAGTCGAACAAGCAAATTTAAGCCACTGCTGTTAATGTAGCTAATGTCCGACATATCAATGGTAACCTGTTTATACCCTTCTTGAAATACCTTGTCTAACTGAGTGAT
>JALQTG010000336.1 GCA_023264075.1 Crocinitomicaceae bacterium | reverse complement strand
AATGGTACAACCTTTCGGAGTGGTAACTTTATCAATTTCTGTTTCCGGATGCGTATCGCCCTGAAGCAATAGTTCTGATGCTCCGTTTACAGTATGTTTCACAATTGTTGAAGCCATTTCTGCACTAAATCCAATTTGAATTCCTCCTTGCACCATTGCACGAATGAAACGCATTACGTAGGCAATTCCACATGCACCGAGGACAGTAACTGCTGCCATAAGTTCCTCATCGACGTGTAACACACCACCAAGGTTTTCAAACATAAGTTTCACACGATTTAACTCCTGTTCCTGATGGTTTTGAGTACAAATTGCAGTTATTGATTTCTGCACATGTGTTGCTGTATTGGGCATTGCACGGTAAATCCCACCTTCTCTTTTCGCGGTTGCTTGTAAATCTTTTAACTCCACTCCCGTTGCAAGTGAAACAATCAATTGATCTGATTTTAAAACAGGAGTAAATGATTCAAGTACTTGAAGAACGTTGTACGGCTTTAGTGCTAAAATAATTAGTGTTGCATCAGCGATTGCACTTTTATTGTCAGATGTCACTTGAACGCCTTGTTCTGCATAATGCTGAAGACTATCTGTATTTCGTTTCGTTAACGTAAGCGAGGAAGGTGATAAAAAACTGCCTTGTAACAACCCATCTGCGATAGATTTCCCCAAATTTCCACATCCAATTATTGCAATTTTCTCTTCCATATCCCGCTATTTTTTTTGCAAATATCGTAGGAATTTTGAATGATCGCTAGAAATCTGAGTTCATTTCGAGGCAACACCTAGAAAACTTATCGTACTTATCTACATTGATTCGGTGCACACCTTTTTCTAAAAACTCCTTCCAAATTACTTCTTTATTCGGCATATTCCAAAAACGCAATTCACAACCCAACTCATTGGCTCTATGGACCGTTTCCGTTAACCATTGAACTTCATCAGCAGGCATATTCCCCCTTCCTTTCCACCTAAAATGACTTGCATAATTTATACTGATGCGCGAATAGAAACTAGCATCTGCACCGTTTTTCAACCGATTCCATCCGCCATCTAGCGAGAAGAAGGCTATTTCATCGTTTTCAATTAAATCAAGGGAGACACCTCCTGTCAATAAAATCTTAATCGGTCCCCACTTTTTATTTTCTCCTCTTGGGATATCAATGAGGTCGTTATAGGACTCCAATTCAGTCCTAAGTAAGTTCAATAATGTGGGATGATTGCGTTTTAATTCGATCATCAAAATAAGTTGGGTACTGTCATCTTTAAAAACTGTGCCTCCGTTGGATTTAATGCGTTCCGCTAAAGGCTCCAGATACAATTCCTTCAAGAGGGGTTTATTCTTCAAGAATAAAGGAATATGCGCGACTCGTATTTTACCATTTACATCAAATATATCAACTTCAATGCTTGTAATACCATGTTCAAGGGCAGAATATAATGGAGGAGTCTTTAAATAATAATTGTGCGCATGACCACGATTGAGCAACTGAGCGAAAGAAGGGCTCGAATTCCATCCTAACACGAAGAACAAGGCAAGTTTGATCAATTTAGCGTTCAATGGTAGAAGTATAAATATGCACCCATTCCTCCACTGTCATTTTTTGGCACAGCTCGGCAATTAGCTCGAACGGAATATCTTCCATTTTTTTGAATCGAACACAGCTCTTACCCATATCTAACCTATATTTACAGTGTTTAGGGTATTCCGACACGAACCAATCCAACAATTCTTTCTTTGCATAAATACCCATGTGGTAAAGCGCAATAAAGTTTTTTTGAGAAGCTATGCTCATAAATGGCAACGGTAATTTCGGATCACAATGATAGCCTCGTGGAAAAGTAGAATGAGGAACGACATATCCCAGCATTCCATAGGACATCTCTTCGTTAAAACCAGCGGGAAGATTTGCTAGTACCGTTTTTCTTAACTTGTCCATAGGAGCTTTGCGCTCTTCGGGAAGTTGTGCCATGTAATCATCAGGTAATTTTGCGGAACTTGTCATCTAGTGATTATTAATCCTGTTCTTCCATTAATCCCTTCAACTTTTCTAATCCTCGATCGAAATCTTTACCAATGGACTCTTCCATGCTAATGAATAAAGTCATAACATTAAACGGATAAGGCATTTCACCCGCCATGAACCAGGTGACCTCAGTATTAGCTCCTATGGATTTTAATGCATAATACGTAGGACTTTGTGCTTCGAAAGGCTCTTTAAAACTTAAATCTACGAAAATCGTATCCGGAGAAAGTTTAGAAATCGTCATGGTTCCACTCCCTACATCTTCATTACCTGACCATGTATAAGAGGAGCCCACTTTCCCGGATGTCCCTCCATACGAAACGCTCATTGCCGAATCTAATTCAGACCATGGACTCCATTTTCCGAAATCTTTGAAATCAACCATGACA
>JALQTG010000162.1 GCA_023264075.1 Crocinitomicaceae bacterium | reverse complement strand
GTCTTTTTTCTTACCAAATTTCCAACCTAATGTACCTGATAATAAATGTTGAGCATCCCATGCAGAGGGGATGAGGTCATTATCTAATCCCGAAAATAAACTACGTACATAGGTGTAACTTACCACGTAAAAGATATTCTTGACTAACTTTTGTTGAATGAATATTTCTGCGCCATAGGTAACTCCATCACCTATACTTGTTATTGGCTCGTTCCCAATTGCTCCAAACTCTTGTCCTTGATTGGCTAATGAGATTCCATTAACCAAGGAAACGGGGTAGTTTGCATATGTCTTGAAAAACCCTTCTAACGTAAGCCGAAGGCCGTCATTTGGAAGAAACTGTGTGCCTAAAACATAATGGTTCGATTGGATATATTCGGCATCGATATTAACTAAAACATCATTTTCATCACGGAATCCGAGAGAGGTATATGGTGGGAGTTTAAAATAGCGTCCAACGGATGCTGTTAAGTCCCATTTCTTACTTAAGCTATATGCAAAGGACAAACGAGGAGAAGCAGTTTCCAGTGGATTGTTTCCTCCAGTTGTGAAGGTATTCATATCAGTTCTTAAACCGAATGATACCAATAATCGGTCGTTCAATACATTCTTCGATAGTTGTCCAAACGCTCCATACCGGAAGAAATCAATCGCGCTGTTGGCATTGATAACAATTGGGGGTATAATTTGCACACCGCTTGTATCGAAAACTCCTGCTGAAATACGATTGAAGATGCTGGTATTATATTTTACGTATTGCCCCATCACTCCAAAAGAATATTTCCACCCATTTTGATATTTGTTATAATCGAAGCGGAATTTATTCTCAATTTCTTGAGACCGTAATTTCAAGTTGCGGAAATTTTCATTGCCGTTCTGCGCATCCTCAAATTGATCTAATTGATTATTAAACATATTACGGCTGACAGCAATATTGTAAAACCCGCCTTCAAATCGTTTTTTATAGGCAACCCCTGTGGTGTAGGTCCATTGGGATATAAAAGGCAACGATCTTCTCAAGAAAGCTGTTTCAAGCGTTTCATCACGTGTTTCGGCGAAATTGAACCGGTCGATAGCTCCTAATCCTATAAAAGTAAGACTTGATTTATCATCGATTTTGTGCGAGACCTTAAGTTGATAGTCAGAGAAATTTGGGCGAATCGGTAAATCAATCAAGGTAAACAAAATGTCCAAATACGAAAGACGCGATGAAGCCAAGAAGTCTGTTTTCTTATTCTTGCCTAATGGACCCTCTAGCGTAAGAGCAGATTCAGTTAGACTACTTCGAATATTTCCAGAGATCTTTTCAGTATTTCCTTGTCTTTGGGTGATGACGAATGTCGAGGCAAGTGCGTTGTCATATCTCGCGTCGAACGCAGATGATGTGAGCTTTAAGTCTTCAATAAATGATACATTTAGAATTCCTTGAGCACCGCCAGAGGAGCCTTGTGTTTGAAAGTGATTCAATACAGGTATTTCTATTCCATCGAGGTAGTAAACATTTTCGTTCGGGGCTCCTCCACGAATGGTGATGTCGTTGCGTTGTGCCCCGCCAGCGGATCCACCAACTCCTGGAAGGGTTTGTACCACTTTTGAAACATCAAAATTACCTCCAGGATTGGATTTTATTTCCTCGGCAGTAAGCTTTTGAACGGATAAAGGCGTCACCATGTCGGTGGTTTTGGCCATTGCGTTTTTATTATATACGATTTCAACTTCTTCTAATTCGGTGGTCATGCTTGACATACGAAAATTTAGAACTTGGGGGCTTCCCGAGTTCACGGCAATATTGAATTTTTTTACATCGTTATACCCTTGATAGGTTACTTTGATAGTGTAAGTTCCAGTAGGCAACTCTAAGCGATACGTTCCGTCTAA
>JALQTG010000145.1 GCA_023264075.1 Crocinitomicaceae bacterium | reverse complement strand
AACCAGGGATATCTAGTTTGTGAAGCTTGCGATCCTCAAACAAAGCATCTAGGCCACCGGCATAAGCAATTAGGGACTTAGCATTTTTAGGCCCCACACCTGCGAGGTAATGCAACGCAATTGCACGCTGAAGTTGTATTGTTGTCAAGGTGATTCAATTCAGTTAGGTACTCTAATTTAGCAAAATACTTGACTACAACAATGCGTTAAATTCTTTTTTACAAAAAAAAGCGGCCCATGATATGGAGCCGCCTTTCGAGGAAGTTATTCATCAGAGCTGTATCTCTCCCTAAAATTTCATTTGGACTTGGAGCATATAGTGACGAGGAGGTTGAATGTCTCCCGGTCTGCTCGTATATTCCTCATTGAAGAGGTTGTTTACCATAAATCCGATGCGATAAGTGTCATTTAATTTATAACCAAGACGAAGATCGAACACTAGGTTTCCACCATTAAATTCTTCACGATACTCTTTGTTTCCTGGTAAAATGAAGGTTCCTCCTCCATTTGCAGGTGCTCCACCAAAAAGGTATTCCTCTGCAGAAATCTCGAATAAGCGATCGATGTTCTCCATAAAGCTATTATAGCGGGCCGAGTAACCAAGGCTGAATTTTTCATAGTTAACTTCAACATCTAGTTTCGCTAAATGACGAAAACGGTATTTCAGAATAGATGAAGTTGGATCAGAGAAAGTTTGGCGGTATACACTATCGTTATTTAGGCTTATTGGATTCATGAAGGTATATCCCATCAATGAAATAATTTCAAACTTCCCTATTTGTCCTGTACTGTTAAATGATAATTCAATACCCGCGATTTGAGCTTTTTCGGCGTTTTGCGCCTGAAACCCTAAGAAATTATTAATGTAACCTGGGCTGTTTGGGTCGGTATTTAGTGAAATAGAATCGGGTTTATATAAACCGAATGTAAATTCAATCATGTTGTTGTACTCGTTAATAAAACCAGACACATCAATCATTCCTTTCCAATCTCCAATTCGAACACCTTGTTTAAGACCAATTTCTGCTGCCCATCCTGTTTCTGGTCGAAGCCCTGCATTAGGGAATATGTTTAACGCTCCAACGTTAGTTTGTGTAAAACGTTCTGCTACTGAGGGATAACGAACCCCTTGACCTATTGATCCGCGCAGGTGTGTGTACGGAGTGATTTCTATATGAAATCCAGTTCGGAGTACAGGATAAATTGGAATTGAAAAAGCAGAGTCTTCGCCGAAATAATAATCTGAATCCCCTGTTTGCCCGTCCATTTGAAAATGCTCTAGCCGTATTCCTGCGCTGAGATCTAATTTTCCAAATGTTTGCTCGAATTGTCCATAGGCAGCTACGTTATTTGAGGTATGATCACCAAAAAGTTCAGAAAATACAACGTTATAGATATTAGAAATACCAGATGTTAACGTGATATCGTTTGAAAACTGTTTTTGGTATTGGTATTCTGAAAAGTTGATCACTGCACCATTACTTTGAGAAGGGTTGGTGATGTTGTCATTTCCTGCATAATAGACGCGAGTTTTTAGCGTATGTTTATTGTTGTGTTTGTCAATGTATTTTAAGTAAGGATCGATGTATAATCGATGTCCAGTATTATAGGTTAACGTTGACGCAATATCGCTAGTGTCTGCACCTCCACTAGGAACAAATCCTTGTTCTGCACTTTCCCAAATCAAAAAGTTTCCCGTTTTTTGGAATTGATAATTATAACCCACTCCAAGTTTGAGTCTATCTCTTCCCTCAGGTCTGAAAAACAATGAACCACTAATTCGCCCTCTGTCCTCTGTTCCACCTTGCCTGAAACCTTCACTTCTAAAAAAGTTGGTGGAAAGGGTATATCCGAATTTTTTATACATTTTACCAGTATAAGCGTCAACTTGCTGAAACATGGGTGCTCTATCCCACCATTTTAAAGACGCCCTGTTGGGGCTGTCATAAATTCCAGCTTGCACTTTGACCTTTGTTTCTTGTTGGAGGCCCGGTTCTTTTTCCGAAAGAGCAATTACTCCATTCAACGCTCCGGAACCATAAAGCACTGAAGAGGCTCCCTTCATAACTTCAATTTGTGATGCCTGCTCCATTGGGATAGCATTCCACTGAGTATCTCCCGCATAACCTGAAAGTAGTGGCATTCCGTTCCAGAGCAGTAAAACACGGCTACCAGCACCGTATGCAAACCCGGAACCACCTCGGATACTCACTTGGCCATCCATGGTAAATACTCCTGGACTTTGATTTACTGCGTCTTCTAGGTCAGTAATTCCTTTATTATCGATCAACTCAGGGCGAATAATTTCCATAGACACTTGAACGTCCTCGATTTTTTGTTTTCGTCTACCAGCTGAGATGACCACGGTTTCCAAACTAGTCGCAGGTTCGAGCAGCTCGATGGTGAGCTCTCCAGGTCCAGTTAGGGAAATGGTATCTGAGATGTATTGTATCATTGATACAATGACATTCGTAGGATAGGTTTTGATGTTTAACTTGAATGCTCCATCTAAATCTGTAATGGCTCTGCTACCTTCTAGAGCAATTAACTTTGCTCCAATTATAGGTTCTTTGGTATCTCCATCTAAAACAATCCCTGTCACCTGTGATTTCGCAAAAGCACATAAAAACACCAAAAAGATAGTGAGTATTGATTTCGTCATAGTTTAAGTTTTACAGTTAGACAATATTAACAAAATTTTGCAATTACTGTTGCTTTTTGAGTTGAAAAGCAAGGTTGGGGATTTTGCACGAAGGTTTTTTACCGGTCTCAGATTAAAAAATTACACGTAAATTTGTTAAATGACCAAAGTTTTAGGAATAATTCCAGCGCGTTATGCTTCTACCCGTTTTCCGGGAAAGCCGTTGATTGACTTAAAGGGTAAGTCAATGATTCAACGAGTATATGAGGGCGTGAATAAATCGAAACGCTTTTATAAAGTTGTCGTAGCAACAGATGACCAACGTATTTTCGATCACGTAACGGGCTTTGGTGGCGAGGTCGTACTAACCGCTTCTTCACACCCTTCAGGCACGGATAGGTGTGGGGAGGTATTAACTCATTTTCCGGAAGCTGAAATTGTCATCAATATTCAAGGTGACGAACCACTAGTGGACGCCCACCAACTAGAACAATTGATAGAGTTATTTGACGACCAGCAGGTTCAAATAGGAACTTTAGGCTCTCATCATATTACGGAGAAAGAGGTACATGACGCGAATCGAATTAAAGTGGTAGTTAACCATAAAGGAGATGCGCTTTATTTTTCGAGGAGCCCCATTCCTTTCGAACGAAACTCCATGCATTATCCATATATGAAGCATATTGGAGTCTATGGTTTTCGTGCGGATATACTGAGCAGGTTGATTACCCTTCCTTCTGCGGCCATTGAAAACACGGAGTCACTAGAGCAACTGCGTTGGATGTATTATGGTTACCCAATTCGTGTGGCGTTGACCAATATTGAAACACCGAACATAGATGTACCAGAAGATGTACAAAAAGTATTGGATGCGCTGTAATTCAAATAAATTAAAAAAACAGTCGTTTCATGTAAACATGTATCGAATAGCAGCATTAATTCTAATTGTGGCGTGCAGCCAATTTTCTTTGGCTCAAATTGGTATGGGTCAATGGCGCATGCACATTTCTCCAAAAAAGGCAGTTGCCGTTACACAAGGGAATGGAGCCGTATATGCTGCACTCACTAAAGGGCTCTTAGAATATGATTTATCTGCTGGAGAAATTACCACTCGAACTGCAGCAGATTATTTGTCGGACAATGAATTAACGGATGTACATTATCACGAGCCAAACAAACGAGTTTATATTGGGTATGCGAATGGAAATATTGACATTTTACAAAACGGCGGCATCACCAACCTCAATTCCATTGTTAATGCACAACTCACTGGTTCGAAACGAATTTATCGGATGGAAGGGAGGGGAAATGAAGTATTTGTTGCAACTGGATTTGGCATTGTGGTCATTAATGACGCCAAACAAGAGGTAAAAGACACCTATTACCCCTCTGGCGGGAATCAGGCCATCATCGATGTAGCGTTCTCATCAGATAGTATTTATGCGTTAACCACCAACCGATTATTTGTCGGAGCACTAAATAATCCGTTTTTGGCTGACCCGTCTCAATGGCGAGAAGCGAGCTATGTGCCAGATTTCAGCACCACGGGAACATATAAGTCTATAACGAGCTTTTCGAATGAATTATTCTTAGCATACAACGATGCAATTTACAATGCGGACACCTTATTTCAGCTCGATCAAACAGGCTTTCAGTGGACACCTTTTCTGATTGAAACAGAGATAAACTATGTTTCAATTGCGAATAATCAGTTACTCGTTGGAACGGATGGAGGTCTTTTTGTGTACAACGATGATTTATCGCAGAATCAAATTATTTTCCAATACAGTCATGGAAGTTTCCCTACTTGTGTAGATGCCACATTTGTGGACGGAAATTATTTTATTGCAGATCGGTCATCGGGATTGGTGCGTGCACCGAACGCATTTGCGTCGCAGCAGATTTTATTTCCAGGCCCCGATAACAATTTTTCATACCGCGTAGATTGGCAACGCGGAAAACTGACGGTAGCAGGTGGACCAGGAGACCGCGCTGGATATACATTTCAGGAGGAAAACTGGACATCGATTAACATGTTCAACCAAGTGATGATACAGGGAAAAGCGATTCCCGGATGGCTTTCTACGACTGTTAACCCAAGAAATACCGACCAAGTCGCGTTTGGTTCTTTTTCGGAGATGCCGTTGGTGGTTACAGGAGATGGAGCGCAAGTGGCTGATACACTGAGCATTTATAATTCGTTGTTAGAGGTCCGGTTTGATGCGGCCACAAGCGGCTTGGATTGGTCGGAAATTTCGGATATGGAATACGATACCCGAGGAAACTTGTGGGTTGCCAATTCGGGGTGTCAACGACCATTGAAAGCGTATACGGAGGAAGGTGCCTGGTACGACTTTGATTTGGGTTCTACCTCTCGGAATAAGTTTACGCGACGAATTGCGGTGGACAATAATGGGGTGAAGTGGTTGGCCATTGATGGTGCAGGTATTTATGCTTTTGACGATAACGAAACGTTGGATGACTTAACGGATGATCGTTACCGATTATTGAATACCGGGGAGAATTCGGGGAACCTACCAACAACAACGGTTGAGGCATTAGCCGTTGACTTGGACAACAACATTTGGGTAGGAACTCAGGAAGGGATGCGTGTTTTATATAATTCAACAGGAGTGTTTGACGCTGCACCTGGATCCTACAATTTCCAACGACTATTGATTGAGTTTGGCGAAAATGTGGAAATCGTATTGGGATCGACGCACATTACAGACATTGAAATTGATGGCGCCAACCGAAAATGGATTGGTACGGCGAGTTCAGGAGTTTTCTTATTTTCTTCGGACGGACTTACTTTAATTGAGAACTTTACAGCTGAGAATAGCCCCTTGTTGACCAATACCATTTTAGACATGACTATCGACGAGCGTACGGGTGAAATTTATTTTGTGACGGATCAAGGCTTAATTTCCTATCGTTCAGATGCCTCGGGGGGAGACAATCAATATACGAATGTAAATGTGTTCCCAAATCCGGTTTATCCGAATTACTTTGGTCCAATTACAATTCAGGGCATCGCTGCGGATTCGGAAGTGAAGATTACGGACGTAGCCGGTAACCTCGTTTACCGCACTGCTTCAAATGGTGGAACAGCAACTTGGGACGGCAACACCCTTCAGGGTCAACGCGCTACTACTGGTGTGTATTTGATATGGACAAGTGTCGATATTGAAGGTGGTAAAGGAAGAAAAGTGGGTAAAGTGGTCTTTATTCAATAATTCACGAAGAATACACCATGAAGACAGTGGTCAATGGAATTTTTTTGAAACGCATTTCGTTCAGTGAAACGAGCCTTATTGTGACGGTCTTCACGCGACAACATGGAACTAAAACTTATTTATTTCCAGGGGGAAAAAAGAAAAATTCTAATGTACTGCAGCCCTTAGCATTGGTTGAATTGGAAACATTCAATCGACCAGACAGCGATTTAGGGAAGATAGCGAGAATCTCCCCAGAGTACGTGTATCAAACGATCCCTTTTCACCCTATAAAAAGCGGAATAGCTTTTTTTATCGCGGAATTACTCGCGTCTTGTTTGAAGTCTGAGGACCAGGACACACAAGGGTTTGATTTTCTTTCCCAAGAAATGATCTATTTCGATCAACTCGATCAACTCGGCAATTACCCAGCGTGGTTTTTGTTGGAATTCACCCTGTATATTGGCTGCACACCTCATGTTGTGGACGATTCACCGAATTATTTAGACCTTATTGACGGAACGCTCACCTGCGCAAAGCCTCCGAATCACGCCTACATCAAAACCACATCGGTCAATTGGATGCACGAGCTTTTGAAACTGCCTAAAGAACAAGGACTTTCCTTACCCATACCAAAAGCTGAACGAAAACTCCTCCTGGGTGATCTACTCACATACTATACACACCATGTGGACGGATTCAAAACACCAAAATCTTTGGAAGTGTTGGAGACGATTTGGGCGTAAACCAGGAGTACTTTCTCATCCCTTAGTATCGCTAACCAATCAACAAGGCAGATACGGTCATTTATGGTTTTATGAGAAGTTTTACAGCTTTCCGTTCTGTTTCGGTTTTTAACACCAACGTATACATTCCGCTAGACCATGATGTTGCATCGACATTGAATTTATGTAGACCAGCTTCAAGGATGGTTCCTTGAGTAATTACGTTTACTCGTCTACCCATCACATCAAACACTTCTATATCAACTGCTATTGATTCAGGAAGAACAATGGAAGCGGTAAACATATCTTCGGTTGGATTGGGATAAGTTGTAAGGATAGCGCTCTGACTTCCCTCTTTCGTATAGCACGCATAATTATTCGTTAAGTCAGCATCCGTGAACCCCACAGGAGTTTTGATTTGACCCTCCACACAGACATAATTTTCAAACACGGTTGTCAATGGGTCAGAAGCAGGAAGTTGAGCACTAAATACATAAATTTCGTGCTGACCGGCTTCCAGCAGGCCTTCCCATGTCTCTTTCAAAACAGTAAAATTATTACTGCGGAGCAGCAAATCCACCGAAGAAATTGGCGTAGAACCTCTGTTTTCAAGATCGGCACCAATGGTGTAGAATCCATTTTGATCCTGAACGAACAACTGTGTAATAGCGAGGTCTGTGCGATTTTCAAGAATAGGATAAGTACGAACAATGGTGTCCGCACAGCCATTATCATTTCCTACAATAAGTGTTATGGTCACATTATCTCCAACAGCGGAGTTAGGGAAGGTCCAGTTGAGGTTCGTACTGGAAATGGTGTCGTTGGAGTTCACAATCCAAATAGATGTATCATTTCCTAAACTAATATTGTCAAAATACATTTCATAACCTCCAATGATACTGGACGGAATAAGGGCGTAATCACCGAATAAAAAGTCTGTAAGTGTAATGATCGTCTCTTCTGTGGTTGAACAACCAAACGCTGAAGTAGCCGTTTGTTCTACGGTATGTTGCCCGGTTTCGTTAAATGTCCAGTTTACGTTATACCCTTCCAGAGGATCCTCGCCATCAAAAGACCAGGAAATTGTTGCAAGAGAGCCTCCTGTAACGCTAGATTGATCTTCAAATTCAATCGGGCTTCCTGCACACCCGAGATCTGTTGTGTAGCCTGGAGTTGGATATGCATGGACTTTAACAGGTACCGTTGTGGAGCCGCTGCACCCATTATTCCCATTCGCAGTAAGTGTTACGGAATAGGTTCCCGCTAAGATATATGCTTTAGAAGGATCTGTTTGTCCAGAGGTGTTCCCATCACCAAACTGCCAGAGGTAACTTAAAATCGAATTTGGCGCGGCAACTGTACTCGTATTGGTAAAATTAACGAAATCTCCCACGCACGCCTCTTCCACTTCAAATTGTGCGGCCGGAGAAGGCTTAACCTCGATGGTTTGGACAACAGTATCGGTACACCCATTAATGTCGGTTCCGAACAATGTAACAGCGTAATTACCAGCTGTTTCAAAGTTGTGGGTAACGACTACCCCATTTTCGATATTAGCTGCACCACTTGCTGGATCTCCAAAGTCCCACGTCCACGTTGGAATAAATGTTGAACTGTATTGTGAACTACTAAAGTTGGTAGACAATCCTTCACAGGAGGGGGCACTTACAAAATAAATATCAGGTCGTGGAAATAAATCGACAGTGTCTCGTTTAACCCCTGAACATCCAGCCACTGTTCCAATGATTAATTCCACAATGTAGGGCTGGTTTTGGGGAAATGTGTAATTCACGGAGTTTCCAATGAGTGTATTGGTTGGGAAATTCCATTGCACGTTCGATAAAACATCTCCTGCAGCAAGTTGAGACTGATTCACAAAGTTATTTGTAGTAAATGGGCAAACGGTATCAAATGAGAAATTCACAGTGGGCCCTACCGTATTCACTAGTTCAATGGTTACGGTGTCTTCTGCCTCACATCCTAAGGCGTCTGTTACCACTACCGAAAACGTCTCAAACCCTAAATTGGTCGGTGTAATGAATGTGTTCGTGCTACCTGTTGACCACACATGATCATACGGTGCAAAGCCGTCGCTCCCATAATCAAAGTAAAGGTCCGTATTTAAACAGAATACACGGTCTTCACCCAGCCCTTGCTGGAGCGGGAAGTTATCC
>JALQTG010000243.1 GCA_023264075.1 Crocinitomicaceae bacterium | reverse complement strand
TGCTCCACTTATAGAAAGCACGGTTACCTTGGGCATTATCCCTTGTGGATCAGGAAATGGAATAGCCCGTCATTTTCGCATTCCGCTGCACTTAAAACAAGCCATTCAACATATCAATAAGGGCAGTATTCTCCCTATCGATACAGCTACCTTGAACGATCGTTCTTTCACCGGATTTTGCGGCTTTGGATACGATGCATTAATTGCACACAGCTTCGATACCTTAAACAAACGAGGCTTTTGGAGTTATGTCAAGCTTGTACTTCGTGAACTTCGGAACTTTGAACCTATTGAAGTGGAATGTCTCGACTCCGGAAAGAAATGGACAAATCTCTTTTTTTGCTCCATCGCAAATACAAGTCAATTTGGCAATAACTTTCGCATGTCTCCAGGTTCAGATCCAACAGATTGCAAACTGGAACTCATTCTTGTCAAAAAAGGTTCCATATTTAACTTTGCGAAATTGATTTACAAAAGCTATTTTGGGGATATACGTTCCTCCGCTCACGTGGAAACTATCTCTTCGCATGGATTCCACTTACGGATAGGAGCTAAATTAGCACATGTTGATGGAGACCCTTTTGTTTTATCCACAAATACAGTACAAATAACGTGTAACCCAAAGAGTTTGCGTATCATTGCTTAATTATATTGAAACTTCACAGTAAGGAAAATTTCTTCGAATAAAAAACAATAAACCATGTTCATTACGCCCAACCTAGAAACAGTATTACCCTTGCTAGAAAAATTGAATTCAACTTCGAAACCCGCTTGGGGTTCACTTTCTGCCCAAGGTATGATTGAGCATCTCACGGATACAATTGCCCTCGCCAATGGTACTTCTCCATTTACTAAGCTTCTGATTCCATCGGATAAAGTAGAAAGCATGCAACGATTTCTCTTATCGGACAAAGAAATGATGCGCAATGTAGAGGTCCCTTTTGCCCCCAAAGAACGTGTCTTGAGAAATGATGAATTGGAACTTGCAGTAGATGAATTTGTAGATGCGTGGATTCAATTCGAAGAACATTTCGAACACCATCCGGGCAGGACAGAAAACCATCCGTTTTATGGGCAATTGAATTACAATCAATGGATTGCATTACACAAAAAACACATCACCCACCACTTCAAGCAATTCGGACTACTTTAATTCATTACAACTTGATTAACAATTAAATAATTTCAATTAATCTTTTTTTTGATTATTTATTCATCATTATTTTGATTTATATATAATCATTTTATACATTTGTTCCTGTAACGATATGCGCTATATTTTGAATCAAAACACAAACACCGATGGGAATAAAACGAGCTAT
The DNA here is from genome assembly GCA_023264075.1 of Crocinitomicaceae bacterium. Lineage (GTDB taxonomy): Bacteria > Bacteroidota > Bacteroidia > Flavobacteriales_D > Crocinitomicaceae > JALQTG01. The sequence continues at coordinate 4,073 of JALQTG010000243.1, read as the reverse complement.
CGTACACATGGATTTGGATACTTTTTTTGTGTCCTGCGAGCGTCTTCTAGACAGTCGATTAAATAATAAACCCATTCTTATTGGAGGAACCAGTGACCGAGGAGTTGTTGCTTCATGCAGCTATGAAGCCCGAAAATTTGGTGTACACTCCGCGATGCCGATGAAAATGGCCAAAGAACGTTGTCCAGAAGCAATTATCATTAAAGGCAACTCGGGAACGTATAGTAAATACTCGAAACTCGTTACTGATATCATCGCCGATTCAGCTCCTATTTTTGAAAAAACTTCCGTTGACGAGTTCTTTTTAGATGTATCTGGAATGGATCAATTTTTTGGATGTATGAAGTATGCCCAAGAACTAAGACACCGTATTATGCGTGAATCAGGTCTCCCCATTTCATTTGCACTATCTGAAAACAAAACAGTTTCTAAAATCGGAACAGGTGAAGCAAAGCCAAATAATGCCCTTCAAATTGATTATGGTACTGAAAAGCAATTTTTAGCTCCCTTATCTATCCGTAAAATTCCATCTGTTGGATTAAAAACTTACCAAACGCTTTGTAGCTTGGGAATTAAACATATTCACACACTACAGGACATGCCAGTGGAACTCCTAGAGCATACATTGGGAAAAATGGGAAGCAGTATCTGGAGAAAAGCCAATGGGATTGATCACCAACCCGTTATACAGTATAATGAGCGAAAGTCGATATCTACGGAACGTACATTTGATAGAGACACGATTGACATTGTGAAAATGAGAGGGATTTTAAGTGCTATGGGAGAAAACTTAGCTTACCAACTCAGAAGAGCGGGAAAAGTTTGCGCGTGTGTCACCGTCAAGATTCGCTATTCAGATTTTCAAACAAAAACATTACAGAAACACATCCCTTATACCGCTGCAGACCATGAGATTATCCCTTTGGTACTCGAATTATTCGAGCGTCTTTATGACCGTCGAGTGCTCATTCGTTTAATCGGAATTCGCCTAAGTCATCTCGTAAATGATAGTTTTCAAATGAATCTTTTTGCCGACGACTCAAAATTTGCTAACCTCTACCAAGCTATGGATAAGATACGTAATCAGTTTGGAGACCGAAGTATTATGCGAGCAGCCGGATTGGAAGCTCGAACCATCGGCCGTACGAATCCATTCAATGGAGAGCCTCCCATGCTACTCGCCAATCGGAGAGTTTAATAGGATTAGTTCGCTAGATTGAATATATTTACCCTCAAATAATACACTATGAAAAAACTTGTTCTTCTAACAACTGCTATTATCGCTAACCTATTCGCTTATTCTCAGAACCTAACCATCACAGGGGAAATTCAACAGCCAACAGGTACCAGCGTGTATTTATACATATCCAATGAAGATCGAACAAACACTTATTTAGATTCTGCAGCACTGGACGAAAATGGAAGGTTTGAATTACGTGCAGAGCTCGAAAACACTACACAGGTTGTTTTTACCGATGGAAACGAAAATGCACAACTCATTGCTTCTCCCGGAGATGCATTACACATGACTGTAAACACCCGCTTCTTTGATGAAACCATGGCTTTTACAGGTAAGGGATCTGAAAAATACAATGCCCTATTACACCTTTATTTGATTAATGAGACAATCACACAAACATTATTGAACTCCGTTGAGAAGGCGGATACCAATGAAGCCATTAACACTTTCAACACCTCATATGATAGCTACCTTCTTTTAGCAGAGGATTACAAGTTGAAGCACCCCGAATTAGAAGAGTATATCACTACTATTCAGAATAACGCACCGAGATACAAGACAAGTTTACTCAAATACTACCGAACAGAGAAGGAATTTTCTGCTGTAGTTAAAGAACTAAAAAACACTCCTATTGTAGATTTCAAAGGGATAAACCTTCAAGGAAAAACAGCTCAACTATCTGATTTCAAAGGAAAGTTGACCGTACTCGACTTCTGGGCCACCTGGTGCGGACCGTGCCGCGCTGAATTTCCAGCCTATAAAGAATTAGAAGAAAAATATGGAGAAGAGATTAACTTCGTCAGCGTGGGTGTTTACTGTAAAGAAGAAGAGTGGAAGAAAATGGCAACAGAGGAAGGATTTAAAAATAATATCTTCTTATCCAAAGATGTTCAAGACCAAATTACAGAGTTACGCGTAGATTTTATTCCACGGTACATCGTTCTTGACGAGAACCACAACATACTAGACGCTATGGCTCCACGCCCCTCTTCTGGGGAACTTCAAGGTTTTTGGGAGTAGAACAACTATTCCATCGCTGTTTTCTCTAGTATAGATAATGCAGTATACCTAACGGTAGGAGAAAGTTGACCATTCGAAATGTGCTCTACCTTTAAATCAAGGAGGTATTCATAGCCCGCTTCAAATTCGAAATTTTCTATTGCTTCAATCGTCATCGTCCAATAAGGGTCGGTTGCCTTTTTCGCCTGAAAACAGGGAGTCATCACCTGATCTCCACATTGAATTTGCTCTGATGCAATCACTAATTGAATTTCGAATTGATTCGACTGACCAGAGGCAATAAGGGTAAGCAACAAGGTTGAGAGAAAAAATAGACCTTTCATGTATTATATTAATCTGTGAATACTTTCAAGAAACGTTTCAGATCGCAAAAAGTTGCTTCTCATTAAAAATGATAAAAAGAATCCCAACTATTGAAGTAACACAAGCGAGGTTTTATACTTTTTCAAAAGCCTGTTGTAAATCCCAAATAATGTCATCGGCATCTTCAACACCTATCGATAAACGAATTAAATTTTCCGTAACATTCATTTGTTTACGCTGCTCCGGATCAATTCCCACGTGTGTCATAGTCGCAGGGTGTTGAGCAAGGCCTTCTGTACTTCCCAATGAAACTGCCAGTTTAAACAACTTCAAATTATTCAGGAATTTAAATGCGGCCTTTTCTCCTCCTACTATATCAAACGAAATCATCGCACCTGGAGAATTGTATTGACGCTTATAAATAGCGTAAGCATTCGTCCCTTCTTCTATGAGTCCTAAATAATATACCTTAGACACCTTCTCATGTGTATTCAAGTAGTTCGCTACTTTTTGTGCGTTCTCACATTGACGGTCCATTCGAATCTTTAATGTCTCCAAACTTCTAAGCATAAGCCAAGCCGTGTGAGGGCCTGCCATATTTCCTAAGAAGGTTCTTAGCGTTTTCACACGTTTCATCACTTCAAAATTCCCCAATACAGCTCCTGCAATTAAGTCGGAATGACCTCCGATGTATTTAGTTGCAGAGTACAGCACTAAATCTGCTCCAATGGTGAGCGGCGAAGACCAAACAGGCCCCATGTACGTATTATCCGCGCATAAATAAACCTTTTTATCTTCAGTACTGAATGCATCCGCCACGGCTTTGCACAGTTGAATATCAAACAATGTATTCGTTGGATTAGCTGGTGTTTCAACGTAAATGAACGCCAACTTATCTCCTTTTCCCGTTGCACGTATTGTTTCAATCACTTCTTCTCGCGATTGATCCGGATGAAAACACACATGTTCCACCCCTAATTTTGGTAAAAATTGTTTGATAAAATGATCCGTACCTCCATAAGAAGGAGAAGTATAAGCCACGAGATCGCCTGGCTTCAAGAATTCCAGTAAAACAGTGCTAATTGCTGCCATTCCACTTTCGAACACAGCACAATCATCTGCTTTATCCCAAAGTGTCAATCGATTTTCTAAAATTTCCATATTCGGATTATTAATCCGACTATAAATCAAACCAAGCTCTTCTTCCTGTCCTCTTTCGCGCAAGCCATAAGCAACCTCAAAGAAGCTTTTGCCCTCTTCAGCGGTTTTAAAGACGAAGGTAGAGGTTTGAAAAATAGGACATTTAATTGCTCCTTCGGACAACTCTGGTTTATAACCATATGTCATCATTAAACTTTCGGGTTTAAACTTCTTTTCCATAATATCGAAATAAATTTTGCTAAACGTACAATAAAAACGTAGCACAAAAATACAGATAATACGAAATTCCTACTGCTAAATGAATAAATTCGGTGTTTTTTCCTAAATCCATCTCTTTTTATAGTTGAAA
>JALQTG010000157.1 GCA_023264075.1 Crocinitomicaceae bacterium | reverse complement strand
GTGGTCGCTCTGGCGGAGATAGAGGTCGTTCAGGTGGAGATAGAGGCCGCTCAGGTGGTGGAGATCGCTCAGGAAGAAGCCGTTCATTTAAGAGATAAGTTTTTTACAGTTACCCTATATGGAAATTAGAAATATTGCAATTATTGCACACGTTGACCACGGTAAAACTACTTTGGTGGACAGAATGATTGAATCAGGTGACCAATTCTCAGAAAGAGAAAGCCTTGGTTCAGGAGAGTTGAGAATGGATAACAATGATTTAGAACGCGAACGCGGAATTACCATTGTTTCCAAAAACGTATCCGTAATCTATAAAGGAACAAAAATCAACATCATTGATACTCCGGGTCACGCCGACTTTGGTGGTGAGGTAGAACGTGTTTTGAACATGGCCGATGGTGTATGTTTGTTGGTGGATGCTTTTGAAGGTCCTATGCCACAGACACGTTTCGTTCTGCAAAAAGCATTAGCTTTAGGATTGAAGCCTTTAGTAGTTATAAACAAGGTTGATAAAGAAAACTGTACGCCGGAAGAAGTGCACGAGAAAGTGTTTGACCTCATGTTTCAACTAGATGCGAACGAGGAACAACTTGACTTTGCTACTATCTACGGTTCTGCAAAGAATGGATGGATGTCGACCGATTGGAAAAAGCCTACCGATTCTATTGAGCCCTTGTTGGAGGAAATATTGAAGTATTTCCCACCGATTAAAATTGAGGAGGGAAATACGCAGATGTTGATTACTTCTTTGGACTTCTCCTCTTTTGTTGGAAGAATAGGAATTGGACGTTTGCAGCGCGGTGAATTGAAGGCGAATATGCCAATTATTTTGGCAAAATCAGACGGGACACTTGAAAAACATAGGGTGAAAGAGGTGTTTGTGTTCCAAGGAACAGATAGAATCAAAGTAGAGGAGGTAAAGGCTGGAGATATTTGTGCTGTTACTGGAATTGAAGGTTTTGAAATCGGTGATTCTATTTGTGATGCAGAAAATCCAGAGCCACTTGCCACTATTACAATTGATGAGCCAACGATGAGTATGTTGTTTTCGATTAATGATTCTCCGTTCTTTGGCCAAGAGGGTAAATTTGTGACTTCGCGTCAAATCGACGAGCGCTTGAAAAAGGAATTAGAGAAAAATTTAGCATTGAGGGTTTCTCCAACCGACAAAGCTGATAAGTGGATGGTTTTCGGAAGGGGTGTAATGCACTTGTCTGTGCTCATCGAAACGATGCGTCGCGAAGGATACGAACTTCAAGTAGGTCAACCACAAGTAATTATCAAAGAAATTGATGGAAAAAAATGTGAGCCGATTGAAGAGTTAACCATTGACCTTCCTGAAGAGCATTCTGGTACTGCTGTAGAAGCTGTGTCCAAGCGAAAAGGTGAAATGCTTAACATGGAATCGAAGGGAGAGAGAATGATCATTACATTTAATATTCCATCGAGAGGTATTATAGGATTGAGAAATTATCTGTTAACGCAAACTGCAGGTGAAGCAATCATGGCGCATAGATTTATTGAGTTCCAACCGTTCAAAGGAGATATTCCAGGACGTTTGAATGGATCTTTGATATCTATGGAGAAAGGAACAGCAATTCCTTATTCATTGAACAACTTACAGGATAGAGGTAAATTCTTTGTTGATCCGAATGAACCGATTTATGAGGGTCAGGTGATTGGAGAAAATAGCCGTCAAGGTGACTTAGTGGTGAACGTTACCAAAACAAAGAAGATGAGCAACATGCGTTCATCGGGAGCAGATGACAAAGTACGTATTATTCCCGCGATAAAAATGTCGCTGGAGGAAGCGTTGGAGTACATTCAAGCGGATGAATACGTAGAAGTGACACCCTCTTCATTGCGTTTGCGTAAAATCTTATTGAAAGAAACAGATCGTAAAAGATCAGGGAAGTAGTTTTACTTCACACTATATATTGAAAAATCGGATAGCCTTGGTTGTCCGATTTTTTTGTTATTGTAAATTATATTTACCACTCAACCGCCTCTTTCCCCATATTTCTTAGCAATTCATTTGTCTTACTAAAATGTTTGTTGCCAAACCAGAGTCCACGGTTGGCTGAAAGCGGGGAGGGATGGCCACTCGTGAGAATATGGTGTTTATTTGGGTTGATTAGCTGTGCTTTCTTTTTTGCAAATCCACCCCAAAGTAGGAATATTATACCGTCTTTTTCTTTTGAAATTCGTTGAATAACGTGGTCGGTAAATGTTTCCCATCCTTTGTTTTGATGCGACCCGGCTTCGTGAGCTCGGACAGTTAATGTCGCATTGAGTAAGAGCACTCCTTGTTGCGCCCAATGTGATAAATCACCAGAGTTGGGAATTTGTTTTCCAAGATCTTGCTGAATTTCTACAAATATATTACGTAAGGAAGGAGGGTGAGGAACACCTTGATTAACTGAAAAGCATAAACCATTTGCTTGTCCTGGTCCATGGTATGGGTCTTGACCAATAATCACCACCTTCAATTTATCCAGCGCACAAGAATCAAATGCAGCAAATATTTTTTTGCCTGGGGGGTAACATGTTCCCGAGGTGTATTCTTCTTTTACGAATTGAACAAGTTCCTTAAAATAGGGTTGATAAAACTCATCGGATAACAGTGTTTTCCATTCATCAGAAATTGCAACAGTCATGTTAAGGAGTTAGTTGATTTGTATTCCAAAGCGTTCCATAGCTTCCTTCATATATTGATGAAAGCTAATAG
>JALQTG010000142.1 GCA_023264075.1 Crocinitomicaceae bacterium | reverse complement strand
CGAGATTTCACAAATATTCACAGATTATATCAAGTGCCAAACGATTCGAAATTATGGGCAATAGTGAAGGTAGAAGATAACATAAGCATTAGTATAACAGAAATAGGTTACTTCGTTGAAAAAGAAGGTATCGGTTTGGAGTTTACGAATGCAAAGAACAGGGTTCTTGAGAAGGGAGTGGTTCGCGATATTGTACAAGTCAATAACCTATTGTACTTTGGTACCGATAAAGGCCCATTTGCCTTAAATACTGAACAGTTTAAAGAGGTGATGGGTGATTGGAATGTGTACATCGACAAAATTCTTGTGAATGATACGTTAGCACTCAATATACCTGAGTTCTCTCAAAACTTCATGCCAATTTTTTCAGGATCAGATATTCGATTTAATTATACCGCTGACGCTTTCTTTAATGGTGGTGACATAGAATTTAGAACTCGTTTGATTGGATTTACGGATGAATGGTCCAATTATGAACGAATGAGTTTTAAAGTGTATGAGAAGCTTCCTCATGGAAAATTCACATTAGAAATTCAAGGTAGAAACCAGTACAATCAGGAAAGTCAAGTTTATAGGTTCACCTTCATCGTAATGCCTCCTTGGTATTTGACCTGGTGGGCCTATGTGTTATACGGATTGGCGATGATAATTATCTTCATCGTGAGTACACGTGTCAGTATTTATCGGATCAAGCAAAAGAATAAGCGATTGGAGGAAGTTGTACAAGAGCGCACCAAAGAAATTGCAAATCAAAATACTGTACTGGCGAAGCAGCGGGATGAAATTACTGCTAAAACAGAAGATATTTTGGACAGTATAAAGTATGCTAAGCGTCTTCAAGACACTATCTTACCTTCAAAAGCTTTATTAAGAAATTACTTTGATGATTTCTTCGTGTTTTACAGACCTAAAGACATTGTGAGTGGTGACTTTTATTGGGCGCGTGAAATTGATGGTAAAATACTTTGGTCCGCCATCGATTGTACTGGTCATGGAGTGCCAGGTGCAATGGTAAGTATTGTTGGTAACAATGGTTTATTGCGTGCTACCAATGAGTTCCAACTTTCTCAGCCAAATTTAATATTAGATAAGCTGAGAGAACTGGTGCTTGAATCATTCAAGGCTCAAGGAGCACATGACGTGAAGGATGGCATGGATTTAGGTTTAGCACGAATTGATAAGGAGAGTCTTGTTCTGGAATTTTCTGGTGCGAATAATTCGTGTGTGATTGTCCGTAAAGGAGAGATAATTGAAATCAAAGGAGATAAACAACCGATTGGTGATTTTGAGTTAGCGAGACCTTTTTCCAATCATTCATTTCAATTGGAAAAAGGGGATAACATCTACATATATACAGATGGTTACGTTGATCAGTTTGGTGGGGAAACGGATGAAGCACGCTCAAATGGAGGAAAGAAGTTAAAGTCAAAGCCGTTTAAACAGTTTTTATCCGAAATTAGTGATTTTGACATGTCTACACAAGAACGATTGATCAGTGAAAAATTCGACAATTGGAGAGGGGAAATTGAACCTATTGATGACGTTTGCGTATTTGGGGTAAAAGTATGAGAGTAGATCGTGTGTTGAAATACAGCCTAATTCTTTCTACAGTGCTGCTTGCTGCATGCATAGCTTGGCTCTTGTATGATTATCTAAAGGTTTTCTCTTTATTCCCGTATATTGCGTTTTTCACGTTAACAACATATACCTTATTTATTATTCGTCTATATCTCAATAACCTCAATTACACAAAGTTGAAATTCGTAAATTGGTTTGTGATCAGTTTGTTTACAATGCCGGTGGTCGTTGGATTAATTCAGTTTGTTCAGAGTAATTTTTACGAAAACTATTGGCCTGTGATGATTACTTTAATAACTATTCAATCAGTACTTGGAATCATGGCTGGGTTTGGATTTCACTCAAAAGTTAATTACGCTCCGAAAACGGTAAATACCATCGTTCTACTTTTCGGGTTGTTTGGAGTAGGGTGGAGTTTTTTGGTGCTCGCGAAGTTGGTGGTGAATGATATTAAACAGATTGTATTTTATGCGCTTGTATTATTGTCATTGGCCGTTTTTATTGGGAATGTCGTTCTATATGTTAAGGAGAAACGCTATTCCAAATAACTTCCAAAACCTGCAACACGTTGTTTCCAATAACTTGAGTTATTAATATCCACAATTGAAATACCCAGACTCGTGCTTGCATGAATCATCTGTAAGGTACCGTTGTCTGTTGAATAAACAATTCCTACGTGAGATATACCCGAACCATTATCGAAGAATATAAAATCACCAGGCTTTACTTGTTTTGCCTTTATTTTTTTTGAAGAATTGTATTGATCAACTGCTCTTCTGTTAATATTTTTTGCTAGGGTCTTGTATAGCACATAGCTCGTATATCCTGAGCAATCAAAACCTTTAGGGTCAATTCCTGCCCATTTATAAGGAGTTCCTAGGTGCTTTTTGGCTTCCTCTAAAACCATTTTTCTGGCATCTGACAAGCGCGAGGCGTCTGCGACAATTGTAGGGTCAGAAACAGTTTCATCTTCATCGAGCTCGTATATTTCGGGAACTCCTAGAAACAATTCATCCAAAATAAGTTTTATCCTTAGGAACAATTGTTCATTACCTTCAAGTTGAACAACGGATGCCCATTGTTCCAAATCCTTTTTTAGGCTGCTAAGCTCATAGGTATGTGATTTAAGAATTTTTCGCCCTTCAAAATTTCCGCGTAATTCTGTAAGAATATCTGTAGCATCGTTTAATGCATTCTTATTTCGTTTGAGCCAAACCTCATTCTGAGCCAATTGAAGACTCGCCAGCGCTTTATAGTATTTCGGTAAATATGAATAGTCAAACTCTGGATTGTCTATCAATCTTTTCGATTTACGCAGCACTGATTTGTAGTGCCCTTGATCGTATCTCATTTCCAGCATATCAAATTCAATAACTTGAGAAGAGGCATGAAAGCTCGACAATACTATCAATAGGAATAATAACCGAAGGCGCATAAAACTGATATTTCTACGAAATAACAAAAAAAACGAGGTCGCGAGTTGCTCGGTTGTCTCCAACTCTTAACATTAGGGTGTTTATAGTTGAAGCGGCAATATTTAACGAAAATTAAACGTTTTACCTGCTGGATTGTATTAAATTCGTAAGGAAGTCATTTTTCTTATGACACTAGAAAAATAAAGCATATGAAAAAAAATAGTTTGTTTCTCCTCGTTTTTTCGTTAACATCAATTCTTTCCACGGCACAAGAACAAGGTCAAAAGATAGGTGAAGTATATAATATCATCAATCATTTGTACGTGGACGAAGTTCCCAGTGAAGAAATTGGCGACGCTGCGATTGTCGCTATGTTAGAAAAATTAGATCCTCATTCAACCTACATTCCTAAAAGTGAAGTTGAAGGAGCAAATGAGAGAATTAACGGGAGTTTTGTGGGGATCGGAATTCGTTTTCAATTATTGAATGATACGTTGCTCGTTGTGAATCCAATCCCTGGAGGGCCTTCTGAGAAATTAGGAATTCGTGCCGGTGATAAAATTATTCAGATTGAGGATGAAATCGTCGCAGGTGTTGGACTGAAGAATGCAGGAGTACGCGAAAGATTACTCGGTGAAAAAGGCTCAAAAGTAAAAGTATATATCAAAAGAAACGGCGATTCCGAAATCATGCCATTTACTATTACACGTGACGATATCCCGTTGAATTCTGTCGTATCACATTATATGGTGGATTCGAAAACAGGATTTATAAAATTAACGAATTTCTCTAAAACTACCTCCGTTGAGGTATCCGAAGCAATCCAAAGTTTGAAGGCTCAGGGTATGAAAGATCTGATTTTTGATCTTCAAGGAAATGGTGGAGGCTTGCTTTATGGAGCGAAGTATGTTGCCGATGAATTTTTAGATGATGACAAACTTATAGTTTATTCAGAGGGTAGAAGTCAACCGAAGAGCGTTTTGAATGCTGAAAAGAA
>JALQTG010000317.1 GCA_023264075.1 Crocinitomicaceae bacterium | reverse complement strand
ATGTTGAGGACTTGCGCCATTTCATTTGCTGAATACTGCCTTGATCCTTCGCATAGTGGTCATCGTCACGCCCCGTGATGTGGGGCTTTAGACCCAGCTGGTAGCGGATTTTACTAATGCGCATTAAAAAGCCCTGATGCTGTGCATCAAGGCATTTCCTTGTAGACATTTTGGAGAAAAGGTCGAATGTAAATCGAATAGATGAACCAGATCAGGTTGAGTGAATTATTGCCCGGTAAGGCCTTCCAATGGCATGAATTTTTTGTTCGGAATATTCCTAACACACGTTTGGAATCACGTGTAATTCCATCAACCCAATGTTTTGAGTATCTTCATTACCACACCAAGCAATTTCCCACTCACACTAAGCTGAATTTTAAATTCAACGTATTAAGAAGTCTTAGTATCAAGCGGGGCGGATGAGAGTTCTGCATTGAGTAAAGATCTTCCAGGGAGTACACATCCAGGGAGTAGTCGGTGATGCCTCGCGTGGTGAGCAACCGTTCGATGTATTCAATGGCCTCTAATGAGATCATGCGCGTTCCAAAAACACCCGAAAACCAGTCCGCCTCGCGCGGTGTCAATTAGTTGAGGACATCAACTCGTTCAAAGAAAATAAATCCAAGCCGCTTAATAGCGGATAGTTCACTTCTAGGTCAATTTTTAGTTTCGAACCTAAATCAACTGTTGCCTCTACAACCTCCTGAAATTCATTAATCGTGGTTACATTAACATGGTAAAGTAATAGCTGAGAACTAGGATCGAATAGATTCTTCCCCTTACATACCCTTCCCTTAATCTTTCTCAAGTCCATAGGCATAACCCCATCCCATGTTGATTCTTTGAGGGCAATGTCCGATGCATTAGTACCCGCGAAAACGCTTTGCATGTTGCCATTTATGGCATTCATTTGTACCGCTTTACTATACCTAAGTTCGATGGAATCGGTATTTCTTAACGCCACAATACTCCCAATTCTCTTTTCATCGCCCTTTTTAATCTTTTTAGGCTTTCTACTAATAGCGAGTCGTTGAAAGGGCACATACAGAATAGGCGCAGAAGTTGTCTCTATGTCCCGGATTATGTGAATTGAATCCCACACAACCCTTGGCGTAAATGTTCGTTTTGATACAAATACGTTACAATGATACTCCGCAACGAGGGTATCACGTAAATATAGTCTTCTGCTTAGACTATAAACAACAGGAGTGTCTTTACGAGCCTGATAATTCTCGTAGGAATTTAATCGAGCCGCGTAAAAGAACTCAATAATCTGTGATTCACTAGTTACATAAACTGCTTCCAGTGTGTCAATAGATTCCGTTTGCTGAGAAAACAACGACAAACTCGAAATCAACAATGGAATAAGAAATACTCTTCTCATTAAGTGTGTTTTATTTCTTTCTTTCTTTGAGACCCCATTAAGCACTGTATACTGTGGAAACTAAACTCTCCAGTGTCGGTGTTATTACATTTAACGACATGACTTCCAACATCAGCAGGATCAGCACCGGACTTTCTGGAGAAAAGATCAAATGTAAATCGAATAGATGAACCAAATTAGATTGAGTGAATTATTGCTCGTGAGCTTAAGGATTAGCGAATACAACTTTAGAAGTGTTGGTTTAGACGCAACTATTGCCAACTTTTACTCTTGTTAAATCTCTTCTTAGTTTTCACATTTCTCTGGAAGCCGTAGGTAAATCCAACCTGAGCATTTACAGGATATTCATTTGCATTTGCGCCAATACCAAAGTTCAAGTAGGGTGTTAGTACCCCTCTTCTATAGGGACGGTTCTGTCCAATCGAAAACCCAAAGTAATATTCCCAACCAACAAGAAAAGGCCTTGGATTGGCATTTGATGGGGGATGAAAATTCACAGATTTAAAGTGCTTTATTTCTCCACCCAGACCGTAAAACATATTCTTAAATCTTTTTCTTGGGTGGTATCTGATTTCAGGACAAATACCAACAAGTCGATTTTCTGTAAAAACAGTTTCATTTACATCCCCATGAAGTTTATGCTTTCCGTAGTGAGCAGCGAATGGAATATTCACAGTGATTTTCTTAGCTAAACTAAATTCAGCAGAAATTTCACCCCCAATATTCAAATAGACGTCTTCTTCGAACCATGGAGAATAATTACCCAAAACACTCGGACCGACTCTAATATAGGTCTGTGCGACTAGTGATTGACAACAGAAAAACACCACTACAAGAACTTTCCCCTTTATCTTCATCATGCATTAAGTAATATACCAAGTTTGATTGATAACGAGGTACGTACCTTAAACGTATACAAGGCCGGTCCAATCAAAAGGTGTTTCATTAATCTGTCCGATTCAAGACATAAAAAAAGCCCTGATGCTGTGCATCAAGGCTTTTCCTTGTAGACATTCTGAAGAAAAGGTCTAAGTGAAATGCTTTACCTCGGTATAATTAGTTGGTGTATCTTCATAAAAACAAGGATAATGAAAGAAAACATGAATATCGCTGTCTTAATTGACGGTGATAACATTCCATCTGCGAATGTCAAGGAGATGATGGAAGAGATTGCAAAATATGGTAACCCAACATTGAAAAGAATCTATGGAGATTGGACTAAACCTGGATTGAATAAATGGAAAAATCTTCTATTGGAAAACGCCATAACACCTATACAGCAATATGCGTATACAACAGGTAAAAACGCTACCGATTCTGCAATGATCATTGATGCAATGGATATACTCTACAGTGATAAGGTGGATGGCTTTTGTCTGGTATCTAGTGATAGCGATTTCACTAAACTGGCTACAAGACTAAGAGAGGCAGGGATGCTGGTAATAGGGATTGGAGAGAAGAAAACGCCCAATCCATTCATCATTGCATGTGATAAGTTTATTTACATTGAAATTCTCAGAAAACAATCTGAAGATAAGGCAGATCCAAAAGAGTCAAATAAATCTTCATTTGACAAAATCACCAATAAAGAGATCAATGTAATTGTCTCCTCAATAAATGATTTATCCGACGAGGAAGGTTGGGCGTTTCTTGGAGATGTTGGAAGTTTGATTCAGAAAAAACGTCCCAATTTTGACTCCAGGAACTACGGATTTGAAAAGCTTACCCCTCTTATTAAGTCTATTGGCAACTTCGAAATTGAACAACGTGAAAATTCGAAAAGCAAACACAAACTAATTTTTGTAAAGAATAAAGAAAAGCGCAATTCAAAGTCTAGAAATTAATCGTCATCATCTATTCTATTTAGTACGAAAAAGCCCCGATGCTGTGTGTCGATCTTTCCCCCTTGACATTCTGGAGAAAAGGTCGAAAATCAACTCGAAAATTAAAGCTTGATTTTTGAATCCATTAAGGATTATGAATATTACAAAACACTACTACACATCTACTTTAACTATTCTATACCTACTTGTGGGGTGTACTAAAGTAAATGATGATTGCCATGTCAATTATTATCCCAATGCTCCTATCATCGAATGGGAGACAGGAGTGTCCGGATCAGAAGAAGAGTCGCATGGACATTTCATCTTAACATGCTCGGATGGAGGATACCTTCAAGTCGGTGAGACCGGAGTTTTTCCTAGTACAGCAAAAATTCTCGTAGTAAAAACGGACAACTTAGGTCAATTAGTTTGGAAGAAAGAATTAGGAAGCAGCGGTAATAATTTAGGTAATTCAGCTATTGAGACTCCTAATGGTTATCTTATTTGCGGAGCAATTGATGGGAACAGTGCATTAATCAAGCTAGATAAATCCAATGGTAATCAAAAGTTTATTAAGACCATTGACAACGGAGGCTCGAACGCTTTCGAGAACCTAATCAAGTCACGAAATGGATTCGTTTGTGTAGGCTATAATAATGCTGAGGATAAAACAAATACGTTTTTTACTGACGGGAGTGGGTATATAACTTTTCTAGATTCAAGCGGAACTAAGACGCTTGGAATTGGTCTTGATGACTATTTAGCCCAAGCATATCGAATAGTCGAGTATAATAGTGACTACTACATATCTGGACTTACCGAAAATGCTAATGACTTTGGGTTAATAAAGCTGGATAGTCTAGGAAACATTCTCTGGCATCGAACCTATGGTGGAATTGCTTCCGATCATTGTTATGGAATGGCTGTAGGAGAAGATGAGTCAATATTTTTAACTGGACATACTTTATCAAATACAGATAACTGGGACACCTACACGATCAAAATAGATTTCTCCGGAAATATGATATGGGAGCGCGTACTAGGAAACCCTCGAGGATTCAATCCGAAATTCATACATGATGAAGCCTGGGATATCAAAAGCTTACCAGATAGTGGTTGCATTGTAGTTGCTGGAACAGGAGATGAGTACGGAAGATATAGACGGCGTTGCGGAAATGATGGAGATAATTCAAACACATGGCATATTTATCTTATTAAGTATGATCTTGATGGTAATATTGTTTGGCAGAAAACGTATGGCGGAGGACAAAATATTGATTGGGCTGGCGAAGCAATTGATCTTACCCCTGACGGAGGAGCCATTATCGCTTTAGATAATGGTGAATTCGGATTTGTAAAAATAGCACCATTCTGATTCCTGCGTAAAACATGGGGCTTTTCGGGCTCACTACTTTTGTATTGGATCTAGCGACCCAGTTTTAGCCATTATTGACAATTATTGCGATGCTATAAACGAAGAAACCCTCTGAAGTTTCCTTCAAAGGGTTTCCTTGTAGACATTCTGGAGAATAGGTCGAAGAAATCAATGAATAACATTCAATAATTGCATCGGTCGTTGATTTATCCAAATTACGTATTGACCTGTGGGCCAATTCTCAACATTTATAGTGATCGATTCATTTATATGTTCTGTGGTAAAGAACGGTTGGCCATAAATATTGTAGATGGCAATTGACCCATGCCCTTTAGGAACGTTATCAATAATAATATTTGTAGTAGCTGGATTCGGATAAATACGGGCAAGAGAATCTTCAACATCATTC
>JALQTG010000036.1 GCA_023264075.1 Crocinitomicaceae bacterium | reverse complement strand
TGGCGCTTCGAATCACCCTGTCAAACTGCATGTAATTGGAGCTGTGACGAAAGAAATGAAAGGAGAAAGCCTCGCTGAATTATTTGACATGTATCAAAACGGTGTTCGTTTATTTAGTGATGATGAACACTCTTTGAGCTCAGGCATTCTTTATCGTGCATTGTTATATTTACAAAATTTTGGTGGACGAATTATATCATTCCCACAAGACCCCGGAGTTGCTGGTAAAGGTATGGTAAATGAGGGAGAAGCATCTACGCAAACAGGATTAAAAGCGTCTCCTAGCGTGGCTGAAATCATTCAACTTGAACGAGATATTCGATTACTCGAATACACTAATGGGCAACTCCATGTAACTGGTGTTTCTTGCGGAGAAAGTGTTAACCTGATCAGAAAAGCTAAGAAAAAAGGGCTTTCAATAACAGCAGATGTACATAGCAACCAACTTATATTTACCGAACGAGATGTGATTGATTTTGATACTAATCACAAAGTAAACCCTCCATACCGCAGAGAGATTGATCGGATCGCGCTATGGGAGGGGCTGAAGGATGGTACTCTGGATGCTATCGTATCGAACCACCGTCCCCATGATAAAGAAGAAAAGGATGTCGAGTTTGACCATGCTTCATTTGGTAATATTGCTTTACAGACCGTATTTGCTTCCCTTGCCACTGTACCTGAATTTGATTTGGAGCTTGTCATTGAAAAGCTCACCAACGCCGGCCGAATTTTATTAGGAATTGAAAGCGGTAAGATAGAAGAGCAACAACCAGCTGACATAACTCTATTTGCCCCAAACGAAACATTTACATTTACAAAAGAGCAGATTATCTCAAAAACAACAAATACTCCTCACATAGATAAAGAATTGAAAGGAATCACCTTAGGAATTATTCGAAACGGGCATTTTGTAGAAAACAACCAAGACATTTAGCTTTGCAAAAAAAAAGATATTTCATAAAACAATTTTTCAAGGAGTCGAAAATGGTTGGCGCGGTAAGCCCCAGCTCCAAGCACCTCATGCGAAAAATGTTGACAAACATTAACTTTAAAACAGCGACGGTAATTGTAGAGTTTGGCCCTGGAACAGGTGTATTTACGCGAGAAATCGTTCAACGCATGCGCCCTGACTGCATGCTTGTAGTATTTGAATTGCACGACTCATTCTATATCAAGTTGAGAGAAGAGTTCAAACATGACTCACGCGTTATTATTCGTAACGAGAGCGCAGAACATATTTCTTCAGTTCTGAAAGAATTAAATAAGAATCAAGCGGATGCTGTTATTTCCTCTCTTCCATTGGCAAATTTCCCAAGTGAATTAATTCAAACAATTCTGCAGCATTGCAAACAGGTATTATCTCAAAATGGTAAGTACATACAATTTCAATATTCATTAACATCTAAGAAATATTTGCAGCAATACTTTAACTCGGTACAAATTAATTTTACCGGCAGAAACATTCCTCCTGCATTTATTTACACATGTTCAAATGCTCCAAAAATTTCCTAAAAAAAAAAGCCTGCACAAATACAGACTTATTTTTCAGCAATCATTAGTAGTAGTGTAAACTCTTTCTGCACAAATAACGCAGGCAGCCTCAAAATGGTTGTTCGATTATTATTTTTTTTAAGAAAATTCAAGTTACATAATGAATATGTCAAATTTGTTGGTATAAATTAGGCGAATCAATTTGCATATCTCATTTATTTTCATATATTTGATTAAATCATACATTATGTCGAACCTCTTTGTTGTACCACATGATTTTACAAGTGTAGGAGACGCAGCACTAGAATATGCTTTATTCCTTGCAAAACCGAAAGGAACACATATCGAGCTGTTGCATATCGTTTCCGACAAGTCAAAAGGAAAAGCTGCATATGATAAGTTGGTGGCAATCATTGAAAAAATTGATCTTTCGGGAACGGATATTAAAATAACGCCTTTGGTGAAGGTTGGAAATATTTTTGAAGACATCGGAAAGATAGCAGAAGACAAAGAGGCTGGTTTCATAATTATGGGAACACATGGCGCAAAAGGAATGCAGAAAGTGTTCGGGTCTTATGCGATTAAGGTGGTTACCTCGACAAGTGTACCTTTCTTGGTTGTGCAAGAGTCCATCCGACCAAATAAAATTGAAAAAATAGTTGTTCCCCTAGACGAAACTAAAGAAAGTTTACAGATTATCAATCACGCAGCGAGTATCGCACGAATATTCGATGCGGAGGTTCTCATTGTGGCGGAGAAACAGAAGGACCCACGACTTGCACAACAAATAAAGATTAGAATATCATTAGTAAACAAAGAATATCAAGAAAAAGGAGTGAAATCAGAAGTTCATTACCTGGAAGGTTCTAAAGCATATTCGAAAAAAATCATGAGTTTCGCAAAAAGTATTAATGCGGACATGGTTGCGCTAGCCTATTATTCATCAAGTCTATTTGCATTTGATAGTCATGCTCAATTCTTGATAACAAATGAAGAGAATCTTCCTTGCTTGATTGTGAACTCTAAGTTACTTTCCAAGTTGTATTATTAAGTCAACTGCTTATTTTTACCTTTCTTTGCACAAAAGATGGTATAATGAAAATAGGAGAACTGAACAAGCTGCGCATAAATCGTTTTACAAGTGTTGGTGCATATTTGCTTGATGAGCAGAATAACGATGTACTTTTACCCAATAAATACCTGACACCAGATTTATCATTGGAGGAAGAAATCGAAGTTTTTATCTACCGTGATTCGGAGGATCGCATTGTTGCGACAACCGAAGAGCCTTTCATTCAATTGAATTCGTTTGCTTATCTTACCGTTAAAACAGTAGATAACATTGGAGCGTTTATGGATTGGGGATTAGAGAAAGACCTACTTGTTCCATTTTCAGAACAAAAAAACAAACTACAGGAGCGCGGAGAATATCTTATTTTTATGGGGCTAGATCCAAAAACGAATCGGTTATTCGGTTCAGCTAAAATCAACAAATACCTCAGCACTGAAGTTAATGACCTTGAAGTTAACCAAGAAGTAGACCTGCTTGTGTGCGAATTAACCGATCTTGGTCGTAAAGTAATCGTGAATAATTTATATCAAGGATTAATATTCAATAACTTCATTACGAAAAACATCATTAAGGGTGATACTATTCGTGGATATGTTAAAGAAATTAGGGAAGATGGAAAAATAGACATTACCTTAGAAAAACTAACTCCAGAAAGATTTGACGAACATTCTGAGTATATTTTACAATGTTTACATGAGAATGGAGGAGTACTTCAATTTTCAGACAAGAGCGACCCCGATGCTATCCGAGCATTCTTTGGGATGAGTAAGAAATCATTCAAAAAAGCCATTGGGAATTTGTATAAAGAAAAAATGATTGTTATCCACGAAAACGACATTGAATTAATTAAATAATCGAAAAAAAAGTCCTGAGCTAACCAGGACTTTCGCTTTAGTAATATATAAAGTAACGAATTACTCAGCCGCTTCTTCCGAACGTTTTTTGTATTCCAATGCTTTTTCAGTATTACCTGCATTGTAGTATACTTGGTAAAGTACTCTAAGAACAGCAGCATTATTTGGGTCTTGTTCCACATAAATTTCCAATGGAACAGCAGCTTGTGCGTACAACTCCTCACTCTTCTTCTCAAGTTCTTCTCTATTCGGATCCTCGTAATCTAACTGACGTACACGCTCTTTCATCGTCTCACCTAATCCTAGGTAAAGTACTCCGAGGTCATACGCTGCATCTGCATATTTAGGATCAATTTCTAACGCCTTTTTCAAATTGGTTTCGGCTTTAGCGTAGAGTTCATCCACCTTACTCGATTGAGAAGCATAATCAGGTGAATAGATATCCATTTCCATTAATGTTTTCTTTTGAGAATCGGCATTCGTTAAAAAAATTCGTCCAATCGAAGCGAAAAGCTGTTTATCGTCTGGATTTACTTTAACAACTGCTGCAATGAACGATTCAGCCTTTTCGAATTCTCCTAACTCGAACGACAAGTTAATACCTTCAATGGCCAAATCAGGATTGTCTGGAAGTAATTCTTGAGTAGACTCAATGAATTCTAACGCCTCTTTTGTCTTCCCCTCATTCTTCATGGTAATTACAGCATTCTTCGCAGAAACCAGTGCATTATTTTTCATGTCTTCATCTTCGATATCGATCATTTGGCGTAAAGCGTAAGCTCCACCAAAACCTGCAAATGCCATATCATACTCTTTCTTTTCAAACATCATTGAACCTTGCATCGACATCATACTTACCCAACGATCAATGTAGCTTTCAACTTCTGCCTTGTACTTGCGGTCATCGTGCGCGAACTTTAAAGATTTCTCCACAATCTCTTTTGTTCCTTCCGATTGAAATTGCTTCAACGCTTCGTTTTCTGGTTGAGCACTTGAGACAATCATTAATCCAAAATGGATAATTCCATTGTAATAATGAGCTTTCGGGTCATCCTTAGTTGACTCATCCTTCATTGCTGGATCAATGTACTCTTTACAATTTAACAGCACAGAAGTTGCCTCCTCCATATTTCCACCGTAAAAAGCCATATCAAACTTTTTATACTCTACAGCAGCCGAAACAACGTTACTTTTTTGCGCATTCGCAAGAGACACCACTAAAATACCAACCGCCAGTGCAGCTATCTTAATAAATCTGAATTTCATACTAATTAATTTTATTATTATTCTATTATGTCATCATTAACTGTGCCATTGTGAAGGTTTTCAGGAGCACCTCCTCCTTCAATACCTTCCTGTAATTCACCGTCTTCTTCCTCATCAGAACGTGGAACTTTTGCAACAGCTGCAATCTCACCACCTTTCTTCAAGTTAATAATCTTAACCCCCTGTGCAGCGCGGCCCATAACTCGAACTTGGTCTAAATGAATACGAATTGTAATACCACTTTTTGTAATAACCATTAAATCGTCTTCATCCGTTACATTTTTGATGGCAATCAAACTACCAGTTTTCTCCGTTACAGAGATGGTTTTCACACCTTTACCTCCTCTATTCGTGATACGATACACCGGATCTCCTGTTTCAGGGTCATCTACAAACGAACGCTTACCATATCCGTTCTCAGAGACAACCATCACAGTTGAATCACTTCCGTGCTCTAGACAAATCATTCCGATCACTTCATCCGATGGCGTGCTCATTGTAACACCTTTTACCCCGATAGAATTACGTCCAACTGTTCTTACAGTAGACTCATTAAATCGGATAGCATACCCTGATTTCTTAGCTAGAATAATTTCATTTGAACCATTCGTTAATTTAGCTTCAATCAATTCATCTCCATCATTAATATTAATGGCATTGATACCATTCGTTCTTGGACGAGAGTAAGCCTCAAGAGATGTTTTCTTGATTACCCCTTTCTTCGTACACATCACGATGAAGTTACTATTTACGTACTCCTCATCTTTTAAGTCCTTCACATTAATGTAGGCCTTGATTTTGTCATCTTGCTCGATGTTCATCAAGTTTTGAATCGCGCGACCTTTGGATGTTTTAGAACCTTCAGGAACCTCATAGACGCGCATCCAGAAACATTTACCTTTTTCTGTAAAAATCAACAAATAGTCGTGGTTTGTAGCAACAAATATGGACTCTAAGAAATCTTTATCACGTGTAGTTGAACCCTTCGAGCCCATTCCACCTCTATTTTGGACCTTATATTCTGTCAGGTTAGTTCGCTTGATATATCCTGCATGCGAAATAGTTACAACCACTTCTTCATCCGGAATTAAATCTTCTATACGCATTTCTGAAGCAGAATATTCAATCACGGAGCGACGTTCATCACCATATTTTTCACGTACATAATCCAACTCGTCCTTAATGATTTGCATTCTTCTATCCTCATTTGCAAGAATATCCTTTAAGTCCGCAATTGTTTTCATTAAATCTTCATACTCAGCACGTAACTTGTCTTGTTCAAGACCAGTTAACTGACGCAATCTCATTTCAACAATGGCTCTCGACTGCAAATCTGACAATTCAAAACGAGCGATTAACTTCTCACGCGCCTCGTCAGGACTTTTAGAACCACGTATTATGGCAATTACTTCATCAATATTATCCGATGCGATAATTAAACCTTCTAAAAGATGCGCTCTTTCCTCTGCTTTTCTTAATTCGTATTTCGTTCTTCGAATTACAACTTCATGACGAAATTCCACAAACTTCTCAATCATTTGTTTGAGGTTCAACATTTGTGGTCGACCATCAACAAGTGCAATATTATTTACTGAAAATGAAGTTTGTAAAGAAGTAAACTTAAATAATTTATTCAGTACAACGTTTGGAATAGCGTCCCGTTTTAATTCATAAACAATACGCATCCCTGTTCTATCCGATTCGTCGCGAATATCACTAATTCCGTCTAGCTTCCCATCATTCACCAAATCGGCTGTTTTCTTAATCATGTCTGCCTTATTCACTAAATAAGGAATCTCAGTCACGATAATTTGCTCTCTGCCTGTTTTGGATTCTTCGATTTCGGCTTTAGCACGCATTACAACGCGTCCCTTACCAGTTTCAAATGCTTGACGCACGCCTTCGTAACCGTAAATAATACCTCCTGTTGGAAAATCTGGTGCTTTTATGTGTTGTATTAACTCCTCAATTTCAATGTTACGGTTATCAATGTATGCTTGAATACCGTTCACCACTTCTGACAAGTTGTGCGGTGGCATATTCGTAGCCATACCAACTGCAATACCGCTTGCTCCGTTCACTAATAAGTTAGGGATTTTTGTAGGCAATACAGTCGGCTCCTGCAAACTATCATCAAAATTGTTCGCAAAATCTACAGTTTCTTTGTCCAAGTCGCCCAGCATCTCTTCGGCAATCTTCTTCAAACGAGCCTCAGTATAACGCATTGCTGCTGGACTATC
>JALQTG010000032.1 GCA_023264075.1 Crocinitomicaceae bacterium | reverse complement strand
ATCCGTATCAAACCATTCGGCAAACCATAGATTCTCTGAATTTTCGACCATTCTTACTACTTTGGGGAACAAAACTAGTGAATTAACGCTACATTGTTGCAAAAATAGTGTTTTCGTAGAATTATCGATACTCATGTCACGAAAAAACAGGTGTCCCAAAACTTCTAATTAGCTAAAAACAATGCATTTCATCTTCTCTCCAAAAAAGTTGCGTTTATTGAACAATTTAATAACTTTGTCTGAACATTATTGAATTTAACAGAAAATGGCACTAAGTAACATTTACGAATTGTACCAGACCATGGAACGCGATAACACAATGTTATCCTTCAAAGGTGTAGTTACTTCGGACCTGCTCACTTCAGTGCTTCAAATAATGGAATCGAAACTCGACCACGTAGAAAAATCACCAAAAACCAAAAAGAAAGTCTACAATGTACTCGTAGAGTGTCTTCAAAACTTGTATCACCACAATGAGGAGATTGGGCAAAGCGAAGGCTTAGACTTTCTATTTTCAAAATCAGCGCTGTTAATGATTTCTAAGAATTCCGACCATTATGAAGTGAAAACTGGAAATTACATCGCTAAGCATAAATCCATTGAGCTGAAGCAAAAGCTGGATGACATCAATGCGTTGGACAAAGACGGATTGAGGGATTTATATAAATCCGTACTCAACGACGGAGAACTGTCAGAAAAAGGAACTGCGGGATTAGGGATGATCGATATCGCCCGTAAATCCGGAAACAAGTTGGAATACGACTTTATGCCGGTAGACGATAACTATGATTTCTTTTGCCTCAATGTCAAAATAGATTAAGTTAATGAATGAAATTATGGAAAATTTAAAATTAGAAGGATCAGCAAAAACCCCTACCGTAACGTTCGATGCCGGAGGCGGAACATTAGAATTGAAAGGTCGTTCGATTCCAGAGAACTCTGTAGAGTTTTATAAGCCATTAAACGATTGGATTGATGCGTACGGTGCTAGCCCAAAAGCGGTAACTACAGTTGACATCAAATTGGAGTATTTTAATACATCCTCCTCGAAATGCATCCTTGATTTATTCAAACAACTCGAAGGTTTAAATGGAAAAGGTACGGAGGTAAAAGTAAACTGGTATTTTGAAGAAGATGACGAGGATATGGAAGAAGCTGGTGAAGACTACCAAGCGATTATCAATATTCCGTTTAATATGATTGAAGTAGAAGAAATATAACACCCTTCTATGACTAAAGTAATCGGGATAACCGGTGGTATCGGATCGGGAAAGTCCATTATCGGAAAAATTCTCACCACCATGGGTTATCCCGTTTATTATTCTGACCAAGAGGCCAAATGGGTCATGAATAACGACCCCGATCTCCGCAATGAACTCATTACCGTATTTGGAGAGCAAGCATACATGAACAGCGAACTCAATCGCCCATACCTCGCGGAAAAAATATTCACATCTCCCGAACTCAAAGAACAAATCAACCGCATTGTTCACCCTCGAGTGCGGCAACGTTTTACTGATTTCGTATCGCAATCCAACAGTCCGCTCGTCTTTAATGAAGCCGCAATCCTATTTGAAACAGGCGGTTATAAAGATTTTGATGCTACAATTTTAGTAGTTGCCGATAAAGAAACCCGCATTCAACGAGTAATGGAGCGCGATAATATCTCTCGTCAGCAAGTAGAGGACCGCATGAATAATCAATGGTCCGACGAGCAAAAACTAAAACTGACGAACATCGTGATTCATAACAATGAAACGGATTTACTCGTACCGCAAATTATAGAGTTGTTGAGTTTGGAATTCAGAGTTTAGAGTTCTGAGTTTAGGGTTGTTTTACGCTTACTTCATCCACAAAAATGAATGCTTCGAAGCCTGCGCCCTGGTGCCAGCTCGGCAGTGTTCCGTAGTTGTTCGCTTTTACTTTTAAATGCGTGGCATTCATTGGCCGCTTTAACTTTGCCGATAGTTGCGCCAGTTGAACTTCGTAATCCTTATCCGGAACGTTGTGGTCTGCAGTCGCTACTAATTCATAATTCACTCCATCATTGGAAAGGTAGTATTCCACTTTTGTCGGCATCAAAATCCATGCGCGGGTATCTTGCAGAAACGAAGCTGTCAGTTCGCTCACCTTCACGGTTTCATTGAACCTTATCACTGCCTCGAAGTCTTGGTCTTGATAGCCTTGCCAATACCCTTTTCGCCAGTTTTCATCTCCATAGATGCCATCAATGATTCCTTTTGGACCACCAGCGCTGTATTGGGGATTGTATTCTGATGTAAGCGTCACCTCCCAATTAGGGTGCGGTGTTTTATAAAACGTCGCTGGGATGGTCTGACTCTTCAGCTCTCCGTAAAAAGCATACGCTTGAAGCGTTGAGTTTTCAAAAAGTTTTAATTGATGTCCTTCTGCCTTCCATGCATCTTGAATCAGCCATTCTGAAGTATCGCCA
>JALQTG010000012.1 GCA_023264075.1 Crocinitomicaceae bacterium | reverse complement strand
CCATCAATGAGCGCATCATCATAAATTGCCGCCACGGTAAAAGGATTGCCATCTTCACGTGAAATACCAAACCAGCGCGGTTTACCATCTATATATTTAGGTTCATAGAATATATCAACCGGTACTAAAGCAAACTGGTTGTTTTCGAACTTCTTGCGCGCAAACTTTTCAAAGGACACAAATTCAAGGTCTTCTGCGTCCTTCGCTCCAGAATGTTGAACTAACATTTCCATTACTTCATCTCGATATTTCACCGCATCTATCAATTTATAAGTCACTGCATCATGCATTCGACGGATATATGTACTATCTGCATAGATATTCAAATCTGCTGGTGAAATACCTTTAGCGTCTCCAATCGTTTGACGAATATCTTCCCACATGCTTGTTAAGTAACGCTCGATCTGGTGCTTACTCGAATCACTCATTTTCTCCAAGAAGTATGGTTCAACAGCAGATTTAAAATCGTTGTTTGAACCGCGCACCACTTGCATTTCTAAATCAAGCTTATCAAACATTCCCTTGAAGAACATTAGTTCTGCACCTAACCCGCCAAACTCAAACATCGTAGATGGAAATCCATAATTTTCCTTTGCTGCAGAAGCAATGAAATATTGTTTCATACCTACTGCTTCCCCTTTGTGATATGCTAAAACGAATTTTCCTGATTCTTCTTGAAAATTCACCAGTGCTTCGCGTATTTCGCTAGCAGTTGCATAACCACATTGTGCGCCATCCAGTTCGATAAAAATACCCTTTATGCGCTTATCTGACGCTGCCTTTTCAAGTCCGTATAAGATATCTGACAACCCAATTTGCTGTTCCATCTGAAAACTGCTTGGATTAAACTCTGAATTAGACGACTCATTAATTTGCCCACTTAGCGTCATATGAAGAACTGTTTTATCTTTCACGGCAAATGGCTCAGGACCACTAAATAAACTCCCGAAAAGAACAAAGAAAGACAAGACGAGTAGGGTAAGTACTACAACACTCGCCATTAAGCTTGGCCAAAAAACTTTCCCAAACGATATTACTTTTTTAGGTTTTTCCATATTAAAACTTTTGTAGATTCAAAGGTAAGCGATTCCATCTTTTTCCCCTTTCAATAAATTACAAAAGGTGAATCAAATTAGTTAATTGGTTAATTTCGTCCTTCTATAGTGAAATTGCCAGTTGACCATATCGCATATCTAAGTTTAGGGAGTAATGTTTCTCCAAGAAAAGAAACGTTACTTAAAGCCATTCATCTCATTCAAAAAGAATATGGAACTGACAAAGAGATACTTATTTCACCTTTTTACGAATCACCACCTTGGGGATTTGAGGCTGACACCAACTTTATCAACCTTTGTTTGGGTGTTTACACTTCAAAGTCTCCCCACGAAATTCTTGAAATCAATCAAACCATCGAGAAAACGTTAGGAAGAAAACCAAAGAGAATAGCAACTTATGAGTCTCGCCCCATTGATATAGACATTCTTTTTTTGGGCGACATTATCATTTCCCAAGAAGAGCTTACTATCCCTCACCCTCATCTAGCTCAACGAAAGTTTGTACTAGAACCCCTCAACGATATTGCGAGCGGGCTTTTACACGTTTCACTGCATAAAACCATTGGAGAACTCTTGTCGGAATGTACAGACACATCTCAACTAACAAAAATTGGCGAAATCATTGGTTAATTCAATATAATTTCCGCTAGATTTTTTCAGTCCTAAAAAAAATCACTAATATTGCAACACTAATTAGGAAAAGAATTAATAAACTGATAATGAAAAAGCAAAGTATCAAAGGTTTAGCGTTCATCGCTGCAGCTGGAGTTTTAGCTACAGGATGTGACCTACTAAAAGACTTAGATTACGCAGTAACACCAAATCCATTAGAGATGCACGGTGACAGCGTAAAAGTAAAAGTTGACATTACTTTCCCAGAGAAAGGAATTAAGAAAAAAGCATACGCTGAAATCTATCCTGCCATTGGAGATCATGCCCTAAAACCGCTAACTGTAGTTGGAGAAAAAGCAACAGCGAACGGAAAAGTCGTGCAATACAAGCCAGGAGGAAAAGTAATGTACGAAGATATAATCGCATACAGTCCTGATATGGAAGTGTCTGATTTGGCAATCACAGGTAAAGTTTTCAAAGGTTCGAAAGAAAAAGATCAAATCGAAAGAACAAAAATCGGTGATGCAACTGTAATCACTCCAATGCTGGTAGCAAAAGATTTTCGTGTAATTTATGCTAATGATCAATTTAAACGAGTTACTGAAGAGTCCATGACTGCTCAAATCAATTACATGAAAGGACGGTCTGAAGTGCGTTCTACAGAATTGAAAAGAGAAGAGATTTTAGCACTGGAAGCTTTCTTAGCTGAGGCACAAACGAATGCTAAAATCGATGTGAAAACATTGAAAATGGTAGGTTTTGCTTCTATTGAAGGGGAAGAAGATAAAAACAATACTTTATCTACAGACCGAGCAGGATCAGCGAAAGAAGCTACTATGAAAATCGCGAAAAACAAAAAAGTAGCGAACGAAAAAGCACAAGACGAAGCTTCCTACACACTTACTGGAAAAGGTGAGGATTATGAAGGATTCAAGAAAGCGTTAGAGGCTTCTGAAATGGATGCAGGTGAAAAAGACCTTATATTGCGTATATTAAGCATGTATAACGGTGCAACCGAAAGAGAAAAAGAAATCAAAAATCTAGGTAAAACTTTTACCTACCTAGACAAAAATGTTTTCCCAGCTCAACGTCGTACAGAAATTCATGTTATCTACGATAAAACTGGATACTCTGATGAGGAGTTAGTGGCACTGTCTAAATCCAATATTGATACTTTGAACCTCGAAGAGATTTTATTCACTGCAACCTTATCTGATGATTTAAATGAAAAACTGCGTTTGTACACAGAGGCTGAGCGTTTATTCCCTAGCGACTACCGTCCTTCTAACAACGCAGGTGCAGTCTTGTACATGCAAAACAAATTGGGTGAAGCAAAATCTCAGTTTGAGAAAGCAAATAACCTGCAAGACAACCCAATCTCTAAAAACAACTTAGCAGCCATTGCTGGAGTAAATGGAGATCGCGAAACAGCAAAATCACTTTTAGGAGAGGCTGCAGGCGCTGGTTCAGAAGTAAACTACAACAAAGGTATCTTGGCTATCCAAGACGGAATGTATGACGAGGCGATCTCTAACTTCGGTGGAGAAGCCACATACAACAAGGCATTAGCACAATTGTTGAATAAAGATCACAATTCTGCTGTATCTACTGTTGATGCTTCTGCAGATGCAGAAAGTGCTGAAGGTTACTACTTGAAAGCAATTGCTAGTGCACGTGCAGAAAAATTGGAGGAACTCGTTGCTAATCTAAAAAATGCATTCAATAAAGATGCTTCTTTGAAAGAAAAAGCAGCAAAAGATAGAGAATTCATTAAATACTTCGAAAATGCTTCTTTCTCGACTATCGTGAAATAATCATATTATTAATATCTTACTAAAAAAAGCCGTGCAATATTGCATGGCTTTTTTGTTTATAGTTACTTGGAGTATTTCCGTTTTTCGTACCTTTCAAGAAACATACTCCTATGCGTACTTCAATCTTCTCCATTTCACTTTGCATTTTTCTTTTCAACTGTAGTTCGAAAAAAGTTGAACACGTAACAACTCCTATTGACACACCAGCTCCTATAAATCTTATTGAAACACATCAGGAAGAAATTGCCACAATCATTCGAGAAACAATTGAAAATAAGGCACCCGAAGAACGCTACATTATCTTGGAAGAGGAACTCTATTCTTCCGTCTTGATTCCTCAGTTTTACGCCAACCGGGGATTTATCAACGGCTGGATTTCACACATCGATTCGCTAGAACTTGTTGATCAATTCATAGAATACATTTCTAACATAAAATACCATGGCCTTCAGCCAGAACATTATCATTTAGAAAAGCTGAATACACTGCGAGATACCATCCGAATAAATGATTCATTAGAGACCTTCAACCCTTATCCTATCGCGCAAATAGATATGTTGCTTTCGGATGCGTTCTTTATGATAAGTTCCCATTTGTACAATGGAAAAGTTAATTCGGAAAACCTTACTGCAGAATGGGGTATAAGGAGAAATAAACCAGAGTTAGCCCTAGACAATAAACTCAAACAACTCATCTCCTCTCCGTCGTGCGTTGAATTTATGAAACGGTTCTATCCCAAACACCCAGGTTATGAAAACATGGTGTTGGAGGCAAAACTCCTAGAAGATAAAGTCGCAACAGATTATACAACCAGGATCTCACTTCCAAAAAACCAGCAGTCTATCACAATTTGGGAAGACAGCAGCTACATTCTTCTCGTCCATCAAAAATTAAAATTTCTAGGGTATTCTACGCAAGACACCATTGACTTCTCAGATAGTTTAATCGGTCTTTTTCGATCCATCAAAGCGCTGCAAAAAGCACATGGGCTCAATGCCGATGGCAAATTAGGAAAAAATACCCTCATCGCTTTAGATCAATCCATTGAAGACAAAATAAATGCGTTATACGTTAATATGGAGCGGCTCAGGTGGTTGCCAGACTCCCTTAACAAACGCCATATCCTTGTGAATATCGCTGACTTCACACTCGACTTTGTAACTAATCAAGATACCCTTGTACACATGCGCACCGTTGTCGGAAAAGATTTTAGGCAAACTCCTGTTTTTAATGCCCGAATGACGTATTTAGTCTTTAGTCCTACCTGGACGGTTCCACCTACCATTCTTATAAATGATGTGATTCCTTCAGTAGCTAAAGACATTAATTATCTGGCAAGCAAGAATATGAAGGTACTTGATGCCTCAGGTAAATCAATCGACCCTACAACCATCGATTGGAAAAAGGCAAAAAGAAGTGGCCAATTCCCCTATCGTATTCGTCAAGAACCAGGCGAACAAAATGCACTTGGCAGAGTGAAATTCATGTTCCCGAATAAATATAGTGTATACCTACACGATACTCCATCAAAAGAGTTGTTTGCGCGAGACGAACGTATATTTAGTTCAGGCTGTATTCGTATTGAAAAACCGTTTGAATTGGCTCAGCTTCTCCTTGAGGACACACTGCTTTGGTCGGCGGACTCCATTCGCGGAGCTATGTCTGCTGCTCAGGCGAAAACAGTTATTCTGGAGGAGCCTGTTGATGTATATATTTTCTATCTAACAGCTTGGTCGGATGGAAAACAAATGAATTACAGACAAGACATTTACGGTAGAGACACTGAGATATTGGCGGCGTTGAAGGAGAGAAAGTAGAATTTTTGTATTCAAGTTGAGCCCAACATCGAACCTCAAACCTTTTAACGTGCGAAGCGCAGTGAAGAAGATTCGAACTTCTCGCAAAAATGCGTTTTAACCCATCACTCCAAACAATTGCAAGGCGGGTCGAATTTAATCTGAGTAGCAGGCAACCGCTTTTCCCAACGCTCCAAAAATGTTGGCGCATAGGTCATTCCTCGCATATCCAAGAATTGAAGCTTGTATAGTTCTACTAAGTCATCTGGCAAACTTGGAATATTTGTATCCCACAGATCCAAATACACCAACTTCTTCAACGAAGAGATTCCTTGGGGCAACGCTATGAGGTCATTCCTACTGATATCCAACAGCTCTAGCTCAAAAAGGTGGTAAACAACTTGGGGGAACGCTGACAACTTATTCTTGTCCAGGTATAAGTACTTTAATTTTTGAAGCTGTTTCAATTCGGGCGGAATAGTGGTGAATTTGTTCTTACCTAAATCAAGTCCTTGGAGATCCGTAAATAACCAAAGGTCAGAGGGGATTTCTGTCAAACGAAGTTTCTCAAACGTAATCGCTTCAACACTATCCTTTGGCAGGTATTGTGCAATTTTCCATGGGGTATATTTCAACTGGTCAAGCTCTTCGGGCTGTCCCCAAGAGAAATTAGTAATTGCTATGCAGCAGAAGATTACGAACCGTATGTTCATCTTTGGATAATTGAATTTTTAACTCTTCTAAACTATTGAATTTTAACTCATCTCGCAACCTTGTGAGCACCTTAACCTGCAATTCTTGGCCATATAGATTTCCCGAAAAATCTAACAAATTCACCTCGATAGAAACCTCATCCGTATCGCGAACTGTGGGCTTTACACCAATATTCATCATTCCAAAATATTCGGCTCGATTCTGCAAAACGGTACGCACAAGATATACACCGGCAGCGGGAATAATTTTAACTGAACTCCCCAAATCCACGTTCGCCGTTGGAAAACCGATTTCACGACCAACTTGCTTCCCATGAATAATTGTTCCGTTTAATTCAAAAGGTGCTCCAAGAAATAGATTCGCAGTTTCAATATTACCAGTACTAAGGGCATTTCGAATTTTCGTTGAGCTAACATTCACCTCATCTATGTCCTGGGCAGCAATTTCGATGACATTAAAATCATAGACGGGTCCTAAATCTTTCAATAGATCTAAAGAACCTTCTCTGTTTTTACCAAATTGATGATCATAACCAATCACAATAGTTTTTACATTCAATTTATTCACTAAATAATCGCGAACAAATTCAACAGCTGTTAACCTTGAAAATTCTTTTGTAAAAGGGTGGACTATTACATTTTGTAGGCCCATAAGCTCCAATTTTTCAATCTTCTCAACCTGTGTTTGAAGTAATTTTAACCCATGTGAATCGGGAAATAAAACCATTCGGGGATGCGGATAAAACGTGAACAAAACTGACTCCCCATCATGTTTTTGAGCTTCTTCATTGAGCTGTTGGATAATTCGTTGGTGCCCTAAATGAACTCCATCGAAGGTTCCTATCGTCAATACTGGATTAGGAATTTTTTCTAACTCATCAAAACCTTGAAATACTTTCACGTAAACTTATTCGTTTTTGGCAAATATACGGAAAACGATTATCCACAATAATCTGAACTTGAACAAACCAAAGAAAAAATAATTTACTATGCAAGCATATTAATTTAATTTTCTATATATTTACGACTCAAAACGTAATATCAAAAAAACTATACATGATGAGTGATACAAAAGCGATCAAAGGAGGAGAGTTCATCATCCGAGACACAAAACCTGAACATATTTTTATTCCTGAAGAATGGAATGAGGAGCAGCGTATGATTGCCAATATGTGCCAAGATTTCATCCAACAAGAGGTGATACCACATTTGGATAGAATTGATGCTATGGAGGAAGGCTTGATGCCATCCATTATGGATAAGGCGGGTGAATTAGGAATGTTAGGGATGTCTGTACCCGAAGATTTAGGAGGAATGGGGGTTGATTTTAAGACCTCATTATTGGCTACAGAATACCTTGGTAAAGGATACTCCTTTTCTGTAGCTTACGGAGCGCATACAGGTATTGGAACACTTCCGCTACTTTATTACGGAAATGATTCCCAAAAACAGAAATACATTCCAAAATTGGCAAGTGGAGAATGGAAAGCAGCATACTGTCTTACTGAGCCTTCAAGTGGTTCCGATGCGAATTCTGGTAAAACAAAAGCAGTGCTTTCTGAAGATGGAACTCATTACAGCATTACAGGACAAAAAATGTGGATTACTAATGGTGGCTTCGCAAACCTGTTTACTGTTTTTGCTAAAATTGGTGACGACAAAAACTTAACAGCATTTTTGGTTGAAGCCGATTCGGAAGGAATTTCCTTAAATCCTGAAGAAAAGAAAATGGGAATTAAAGGATCTTCAACAAGACAAGTATTCTTTAATAATGTAAAAGTTCCAGTTGAAAACATGCTTTCTGAACGTGAGAATGGTTTCAAAATAGCGCTAAACATATTAAATATTGGTCGAATTAAATTAGCGGCTGGTGTTTTGGGTGGAGCTAAAGAGGGAATTGATGAAACTATTCGATATGCCAACGAACGTGAACAATTTGGTCGTTCGATCAGTAAATACGGGGCTATCCGATACAAAATTGCAGAGCAGGTTATCCGTACTTATGTATTAGAATCGGCTACTTATAGAGCTGGACAAAATATCGATGATGCCATTCATGCATACATTGAAGATGGTATGTCAAAAGGAGAGGCGACCTTAAAGGGAATTGAAGAGTTCGCTCCTGAATGCGCCATGCTGAAAGTAGCTGGTTCCGAGTGTTTAGATTATGTAGTTGATGAAGCGGTCCAAGTATTCGGAGGAATGGGTTATTCTGCAGAATCCTCTGTTGAGCGTGCTTACCGCGATTCACGAATCAACCGTATTTTCGAAGGAACCAATGAAATCAACCGTATGTTGACAGTAGACATGGTGCTCAGACGGGCAATGAAAGGTCAACTGGATTTAATGGGACCAGCGATGGCTATTGCCAACGAATTGATGAGTATTCCAGATATGGGAAGTACACCAGAAGGTGTTTTCGGTCAGGAATATGTTGCGTTAAAAAATTTCAAAAAAGTAATTCTCATGGTTGCTGGGTCTGCAGTTCAAAAATTAATGCAAACGCTTTCCAAAGAACAAGAGGTTTTAATGAACATTGCCGATTTATCAATCTGGACGTACCAAGCAGAGTCTGTTTTGTTACGTGTAGATAAATTGAAAAGTCAAAGAGGTGAAGCAGCTTGTGCACACGAAATAGCAATAGTAAAAACGTATTTCTACGATACAGCAGATCGAATCAACAAAGCTGCAAAGGACGCCATCAATAGTTTCGCCGAAGGAGACGAAGCACGTATGATGATGATGGGGTTAAAACGCTTCACGAAATATGATGGGGTT
>JALQTG010000320.1 GCA_023264075.1 Crocinitomicaceae bacterium | reverse complement strand
CAGAAACCTTTAATGGCCTTCCTGGGGTAATCTTAGGCCTGGCAACGGAGGATGGAGGAGTGGTTTACTTTGCAAAAGAAGTTAAAGCGATGAAAGTGAACGTTGCGGAAAACATGCCAACTGGTAAATCAAAGGACTGGTACAACGAAGACTCTCTCCGTGCTCTCGTAATTGAGCGATTTTCCAATTGGGGTTCCAGCGTGACACGAATGGTAGATGATATGTTCCTCTGGTAAAGGATAATGTTCTATTCCCTAATGGCAGTTGCCCGGAAAATCTTCCCCTCGCTAACTTCATACACCATTATAAGAAATAGTACATCCCCTCCTTTGCGACCGGTTATACGTTCATAATCCAATACTTTATTACCAATTACGGTGCGCGACAAAACTTCACTTTGTAATTCAGGCGAAGAAGCGAATAGCTTTTCGTAAATAGATGCCACTTGTTCTGCTCCAGAAGCCCAAGGAGTAGAATCACCTAAATTCCAAAGCGTGATGTCTTCGCTAAAGACTTCCATAAACTCATCAATGTTACCTTTGTTGTAAGCTTTCAATTGTGCCTCAGCAACATCGCTAGGGGTTTGGGTAAAACTTGTAAATGCAAGAATCAGAAACAATATACTAATGAGTGTTTTCATAATTAATGGGTTTAAAAAATTTAAAACTAGTAGGGGCGAATAATCATTCGCCCCTACTAGTTTTAAATTTTATCTATATTAACCTTTGTGTCTCGTAAAATCGTCAGAACTCTAAACTCTAAGTTCAATCCTCGATTAGAGGCAGTAGGGCCGAATAATTAAGAGCCACCACTTTCAGACTTTACGACTTTACTACTTTCTACATTTGCCTACAAGTGAATTACTTCGCCATAAGCTGCCGCAGCTGCTTCCATAACCGCTTCAGACATGGTAGGGTGTGGGTGAACTGTTTTGATCAATTCTTCTCCCGTTACTTCCAATTTGCGTATGGCCACAATTTCAGCAATCATTTCGGTTACATTCAACCCAATCATGTGACCTCCTAAAAGTTCCCCATATTTTGCATCAAAAATAAGTTTAACGAATCCATCTTTAGCACCAGCAGCACTTGCTTTTCCTGATGCTGAGAAGGGGAATTTACCAACTTTAATGTCATAACCAGCCTCTTTTGCCGCTTTTTCAGTATATCCAACAGATGCTACTTCTGGTGAGCAATAGGTACATCCAGGGATGTTGTTATAATCCATAGGTTCTGGATGGTGACCTGCAATTTTCTCGACACAGATAATACCTTCTGCTGAAGCAACGTGCGCTAATGCAGGACCAGGTACACAATCACCGATAGCATAGTATCCAGGCATATTTGTTTGGTAATAATCATTGACCAAGATACGTCCACGATCTGTTGCAATGCCCACATCTTCTAAACCAATGTTTTCAATGTTTGCTTCAATTCCGACAGCCGACAAAACAACATCACATTCGATGGTCTCTTCGCCTTTCGCCGTCTTCACGGTTACTTTACAACCGCTACCAGAAGTATCCACGTTCTCTACAGAAGATTCAGTCATAATTTTAATACCTTGCTTCTTCAGTGATTTCTCAAGTTGTTTAGAAACATCTATATCTTCAACAGGAACCACATTCGGCATGAATTCGACAATTGTTACTTCCGTACCAATGGCATTATAGAAATAAGCAAATTCAACCCCGATTGCACCGGATCCTACAACTACCATTTTCTTCGGTTGTTTATCCAATGTCATAGCCTCACGGTATCCAATAACCTTTTTGCCATCCTGTGGAAGGTTAGGTAATTGACGCGAGCGCGCTCCTGTTGCGATAATTAATCCTTTATCCGCAGTGTAGGTTTGTTTTTCGCCTTTCTCATCGGTTACTTCTACCTTTTTTCCAGCGAGGATTTTACCTGTTCCTTTAAGGACATCAATTTTATTCTTTTTCATCAAGAATTGAATACCATTGCTCATGCCGTCTGCGACTCCACGACTACGCTTAATCATCGCACCAAAATCAGCTTCCCCACCTTTTACCTTGATTCCATAATCTTCGGCATGTGAAAGGTATTCAAATACGTTAGCACTTTTCAATAACGCTTTCGTTGGGATACATCCCCAATTTAAGCAAATTCCACCAAGTGACTCACGTTCAATGATGGCCGTTTTTAATCCAAGCTGAGAAGCTCTAATCGCAGTAACATATCCACCAGGACCGCTACCTAAAACAATAATATCGTAATTCATATTTTTAAAATTTCAATGTTTCGAGTTGGCGAATTTAATAAAAAATAATCGATTAATGGAGGAAAATAGAACTCTGTAGAACTAAGGTTAGTTCACCTCTTTTTTGCGTTTCATGAACTTACGAATTGTAAGATAGTCGATGAAATACACAACGCGAACGGATAGACTGTTCAATTGGTCCGTTGCAAGCGTTTGTTCTAGGTTTCTCAAATAGGCAATACTCGCGTCAGAATCGCTGGAAAAAATATTGTTCTTCCAAACGATGCTGACCTCACTGGCTGGAGAGAATATCCATCGGTAAACAAGGTCGATACTGAACGCATTAAAATTCGTATTGTAGTAGGATACTCCCTCGCTGTTAGTACTTAAAATTTCGGTTGGTGTTAAAAGGCCATTGTTTTCGAGGGAATAATATTCATCATACTTTACGGTAGACCAATAGTGTCGAAGACGAAATGTAGCTCCGGCTTTATTCGTGATGGTATAGCTTAAATCAATGGTATTGGTAGAAGTATAAACATCGCGTTTACCAAAGATGATAGCAGCTTCTTCTTGTTCCGGGGTAAGGAATGGAATAGCATATCCCCGTTGATTCATATTATATTCTTCACCATAACGATACACTAAAAACAATTTTTTACCCACACGAAGTCGCGGGGATATTTCGAAAGAGAAGTCCATCCATCCTGGTGTGTTATATCCTGTCGCATTAATATTAACATCTAAAGCGAATATGCGCTGATAATTAGAGGAAATCCATCCGCCTCCACCAAAATACCTTGGTCGTACAAAAAATCGACCGGGTGCACGAGGTTCGAAAAAGTCATAATTCTCCGAATAACTTCCATAAACATTTCCGCCAGCTGTATGAAATTTTCTGCTGGTAGCGATCACAGAACCGGAGTAATTGAAAGAGGTGAATTTATTCGGGAGATAAAGGCGCTCGTAATTGTTCGTTAAAGAAGCACGGAAGCTGTTCAGTTTCCAAAAGGGTTTATAGATACGGTAAGCGACGGAAGAAGAGGCAACGCGCTTATTGCTATTCGTTAAAAATCCGAGGTCATTCGGGTTATAATCATCACTCTGTTCGAAATAGTTCAAGTTGTAGGTGAAGTTTCCACGTTGTTTGCCTACGTCTACGCCCCAAGTATGTCCAAAATCATTTCCTAAAGCAGTGTATTTTTGGGACAATGCAGCATTGCCATTCAAGTAATAGGTGTTCTTTGCGTTGTTAAGGTTAAAGTTTACTGCGGTTAAGTTAGCATCATAAGTTTCGCCTGATCTCCATACATTTGTATTCGTTAAAGTAATAGAACTATTATTTTTTAAGTTTTGGTCAAGAACCAATACGTTATAGTTCGTCAATGGTGCTGTTTCAACCCTACGCGTGGCGCGCGAAATCGTATCCTGAAGAGTTGCAAATTGACTAGCACTAATAGCATTGAATACACCAATACCCAATCCATTTTTGTTTCGACCAGAGAATTTGGAGGCATTGATAAGCTGTGAAACAGATGGATTTTCAATAATTTCTTCCGTATCTGACTTTTCGGCAAACGCTTTCCAACGATTAATCGGCGAACCTCCAACGCGCCTACTGTAAAAGTGACCTGATTTTTCAAAGAGCTCTGTTCCTTCATTGAAAAATGGGCGGTTTTCAGCAAAAAATACCTCGAACGGGGATAAGTTAAGTACCACATTGTCTGTAACAACTTGTCCAAAGTCAGGAATTAATGTCATGTCTAAGGTAAATGCTTCATTGATACCATATTTCACATCCATTCCACCGTTCACAGAATAGGTCCAGTCACTTTG
>JALQTG010000299.1 GCA_023264075.1 Crocinitomicaceae bacterium | reverse complement strand
AGCTCTCTAAATCTAAAGTCAAATGAGTAATCGACTTGATTCGTAAAGCTATGCTTCCCTGATAATCGAACATCTAATGCATTTGATTTTACCTCCATTTTTGGAATATAGAGTACACCATTCGATATGGTTATGTTGTTTTCAAATGTTTCAAAGCGAAGGTTTAACAATTCTTTTTCAAAGGCGTTCAAGTTACTTTTTGAAATAACAAGTTTGGCACTCGATGCTTTGATGCTTTCGGTGATTTCTTTAAAAGTTGCCACGTTGACAAGAGCTCCGTCATTAATTCGAATAGCTATCTGAGCCTTAAATTGGTCTTTTAAATCTTCACCTGTGTATAAATTGAACGGCCCTGTAAAGTCTAAACCAACGACAGCCATTCCTTTTATGTTTTCTGAGGTGATGGCACTTTGGTCAAAATTATTCCATTCTTTGAAGACCTTCTCGAAGTAAACATTCTGAGAACTGAGCTTTGTGGTAACTGTAAGTAGCATTGGAAGCGTTTCTTCAATGAGCAAGCTTCCTGTAATGTCAGCACCAGCATTCTTAGCGCGCAATGCAGGAAAACGCAGTGCTTTCTCATCGAATTTCATACGTGTCTGAATTGCGCTGTAAACATGGCCGCCATAATAAACATTTTTCAAGTCCAGTATTAATTGACCTTCAATGTCATCTGGTAACAACCAAGTTTTTGTTTTTTCTGATTCGTTGGTTGTCGAAAGATCTTCTAAGTGCACTGTTGTACTTTCTATTGATGCATCTACCCAAAGTTTTCCAGATTTTTTAAAATAATTTGCGATTTGATTGATTGTTCCGTCAATCACGATGTCGGATTGCGCTATGTTGACATGAACAGCCTTAAATCCGGCTTGTTGATTGCGAAGAACAATTTCTCCAGAAGGCACTTTGAACATACGATTATCTCCAACTTGTTGTGCTAAAATATTGGATAACTTGAAATTGCTGCGCACATCATATATGGTAAGGTTCAATGGCTCGAACTGAGGGTTGTTGAAACGGAAATCAAATTTTCCATTGAGGTCGATGTCCCCATTCAATTGTGTCATTCCAAACGGGGCTAATAATCGGTGTATCGCTTTCAAATTGATTCGTCCTTTTGCGTCTCCTTTGAGTCTGGGTTGTTCAAAATCCGTAACCGTTACATTTCCGCTGAATGCAGCTCCAAGTGTAGATAATGAGAGTGTTTTGAGGATTAAGGCTTCTTCTGGAGAAGCAATCCCATTGGAATAATGGCCATCAAGTTGGATCTTATTTAGTGAAAATTCACTGTCCTTCAAACTTCCATTCTCTACATGAAAATTTGCTTCAATAGAAGGTGAAGAGGTGTTTTCTAATGGTCCAGTAATGCTCACATCCATATTGAACGTTCCAGAACCATTCAGTTCATCCACTATTCCTAATTCTTTAACCGTAAAGTTTTTTGCTACATCCGTGAGCTGCAATTGCTCTCCTGAAACGAAAAAGTCTAAGCTGTCTTTGGTGACTTTTCCTCGTATAAAAAAGGGAAGGGCGTTAATGGAGAGATTAGCAGATTTAATTTCAAATATAGAATTAACTTGATCCATATGAATGGCAATTTTACACGTCGCTTTTTTATCTGTAATTAACGTCAGCGATTTATTGGTGATGCGCTCAATTGTTAAACTCATCCCCGCATCCATGAGAAATTCTTCATTGGTGAAATCGCCTGTTAATTCCAGATTGTCAATGAAACCAGCATAATCCTGACTAGTAGCTTTATTCAAATAGGTGTAATGTGTGCGTTCCAGTTGAATTTGTTCTAATGAAAATGAAAAATTGCTCGGTTCTCCTTCAGCTGGTTTTAAGAAATCATAGTTTACCTTTCCATCCTCTTGAATCTGCATATTTAGTTGTGCATCTAGGACTTCAATTTTTTTGACATCATAACTTCCGCTAAAAAAATCGAACGGGTTGAAGCTTAGACGCAATTTCTGTGCATAGAACGCTGTGTCAACGGTTTGTAATGTATCGAATTTACTGTGTACAAGAACATCATCGAAATCTAGTGACATATCTGGGAAAGTACCCCAAATCCCCACGTCTATATAGCCGATATGTACACGTTTGTTTAGATGTTTATTCGCTTCCTCAAGCGCATAACCTTTTATATCGTCTTTGAAAATTAACAAAAGTGCACTGGTGAGTAACATCATTACGATGATACCACCAATCACTTTACCACTAATTTTTAAGATTCTCATCCACATTCTTACGCAAAATTAGGAAACAAACAGTTGGATATTTGTCTGTTCAAATAACTTATTAACGGGAGAACGGTTAAAATGATACGAAAGTATTAATTGAAACTTTAGTTATTGAGTGGTTAGATTTCTTAAAATTAGGACTTAAAATACAATCATTGAAAGCTACTCTACTTTGTTTCTATCATTTTCGTTTTGACTTTTTGTGGATCAGAAACACCAGAGGAAGGGACAAATTACGTTGTAGAAGAGCAGGTGCCAGCCGAGTTCGCTAAGGATATTCTGGTGAAGTTTTAATTAATGTGTCTACGAAAATTAATCTCCTTACGTAAAATCGATTTGGAACATTAACCTTCCCCTAAAAATAGCGCCTTCAACTCCGTTGCATCCTGCGGTTTCATTTTCCCTGCTAGGATTAGACTTAATTGTTTTCTGCGCAATGCTCCATTAAAACGCTCTTTTTCTTGCTCAGTTTCAGGAATAAGTTCAGGAACTTTTATTGGACCACCATTTTGATCGACTGCCACGAAGGTATAGATTGCCTCGTTCCGCTTAACGCGTTTCCCAGATACTTGATTCTCTACATAAACATCAATAAATACTTCCATTGAACTATTAAAAGCCCGTGATACTTTTGCTTCTAATGTGACAATAGACCCTTCTTTTATTGTTTTACCGAAGGATACGTTGTTTACCGAGGCGGTAACAACCACTCTTCTACAGTGGCGTTGTGCAGAAACTGCAGCAGTAACATCCATCCAAGCTAAAAGCTGACCCCCGAATAAGTTTCCATGCGAATTGGTATCGTTTGGTAACACTACGTTGGTGGAGATGGTAACAGTTTCAGATGCTTTTTTTGCAGTCATTGAGCGAATTTTGTACAAAACTAATACATTCAGCGGGGATAATTACTAAAGAATCTGATAATCCGATTAAATTTGTCTTCAGTATGAGTTTTGCAGTAATTAAGTCTTTACACATTATTTTCATGGTCAGCTGGTTTGCTGGTCTGTTTTACATTGTTCGATTATTTATTTACCATACTGAAGCTCAGCAACGTGAAGATGCGGCTCGACAAGTACTAACGGAGCAATTCATAATCATGGAAAAGAAACTGTGGTGGATCATCACAACTCCAGCTATGGTACTCACGCTTTTGTTTGGAATTTGGATGTTGTTGGAAGTGCCTGCATATCTTCAAATGACCTGGATGCACGTTAAGTTGACTTTCGTTGTATTGTTGTTAGTCTATCATTTTATTTCCCAGAAAATCCTCTTTGATTTAAAAAACAATAAGTTCAACTGGTCTTCAACAGGATTGAGGATTTGGAATGAAGGCGCTACTTTAGTTTTAGTAGCAGTGGTGTTTCTTGTTGTGATGCAGGACTCACTCAATTGGATCAAGGGAACTATTGGCTTTTTTGCTGTTGCTATTGGGCTAATGATTGGAATTAAGATGTACAAACGTCTTCGAAAAGGGTAGCTTTATGTTTTTTATTGATACACATGCTCACCTATACGCCAAAGAATTCG
>JALQTG010000298.1 GCA_023264075.1 Crocinitomicaceae bacterium | reverse complement strand
GAAGGCGTCTTCCTACGGGACAGGCGATGTTAAAATCCCTCATTTTTTGCAAGAGCATGGTGCCGATTATTTAGGGGTTGCATACACGGATGAGGGCGCAACATTACGTGAGAATGGCATCGAACTCCCTATTCTTGTTATGAATAGTGAACCAAACGCATTTGAAGACACGATTCTTCATAGACTTGAGCCATCTATTCATGCATTAAGTCAACTTAAGGCGTTTGTTAAGGCGGTTGAGCAACAAGGAATATCAAATTACCCTATCCACCTTGAAGTGGAGACAGGTATGCACCGATTGGGTTTTGAAGAAAGCGATCTTAACGAGCTATTAGGGTATCTCGCTACAACGGATGCGGTTCAAGTGGTGAGTGTGTTTAGTCATCTGGCAGATGCGGATAATCCTGATGAAGCATATTCGCTCAGACAATTGGAAACGTTTGCAAGAATTAAGGAGCGTATGAAAGGCGAATTACCTTATCCACTGATGTTCCATATATTAAATTCTGAAGGGGCGTTGAAGTTTTCTAAAATCGCAACACATGACATGGTAAGGATCGGGATAGGTATATTTGGCTACACGTCTGGGAGCGACCAACTCCTTCCCTCAATGAAGTGGAAGACTACAGTTTCGCAATTAAAGAATTTGACGCCGGGAGACACAATCGGTTATGGAAGAACATATACAGCGAATAAACCAATGACTATAGCAACGCTACGAGTGGGATATGCCGATGGCTTCAAGCGCTCGTTGAGTAACGGAGTGGGTCATGTTTATATTCATGGGGTTCAATGCCCAGTTGTAGGGAATGTCTGTATGGATATGACGATGGTGGATGTTACAAATATTGTGTGCAGCGTAAATGATGAAGTAGAGATTATTGGTGAGCACCAAACTATCCAAGAATTTGCTGATTTGTTAAATACTATTCCTTACGAGGTTATGACAAGTATTAACAAAAGAGTTGCAAGAGTCTATATTAGAAGTTAAACGTAAACAACTACGATTTACTGAAACTGGCTATCTGGGACTAAAAGATGTTCCAGAATTCGTGCCTTTGATAACGCGAATCCCATTTTTGTATTGTTCTTCTTTCACGAGCTTTCCGCTTTTGTCATACACCTTTACAGCGCCATGTTGAAGACCGTCCTTATAATTGATTTCGC
Organism: Crocinitomicaceae bacterium; assembly: GCA_023264075.1. Taxonomy (GTDB): domain Bacteria; phylum Bacteroidota; class Bacteroidia; order Flavobacteriales_D; family Crocinitomicaceae; genus JALQTG01. The sequence continues at coordinate 11,611 of JALQTG010000298.1, read as the reverse complement.
TGATGATTTTATTTCCTTTAAACGTATACGAAGTAGTTGGCCCATCTAACTTACCTGCCTTATACGATGTTATCATGGCTGGAGCTTTGCCGCCAGGATGATAAGCGGTCCAGGCGCCTTCTTTTTCATCATTTTTGTAGTTGCCCTCTAAAGTTTTTTGAAAATCTTTAGCAGAGTATGAAATAAACGCCCCATGACGAAGAGAAACGCGCTTGTCGCGGTCTTTTAATGGTCCGTAATTTATTTTGGACTTTTTCGTTTTTACTTTAAAATGTTCTATATCCTTTAAACGACCATTATCGAAAAACTCTTGCCACTCTCCTGTTTTTAAGCCCTTGTCGTAAGTCCCAGTTGTTTTTGTTTTTCCATTGGAATACATGGATATCCAGCTACCATCAAGCTCCCCATTATTAAAGGTAGATTGGTTTTTTAATTGACCATTCTCCCAAAAGTTCTGCCAAACACCTTGTTCAAGGTTGGCTTTGTAATCTCCATTCATGAGTAAATTTCCATTCTCATACCACGTTTTCCAATTGCCATTTTTCTTATCATTTTCAAATGTTCCTACCTTAAACTTCGATCCATTTTCGTAAAAATATTCCCACGTCCCATCGCGCAGGCCATTTTTATACTGTGCGCTGTACGACAGATTTCCGTTCGGGAAATTGTATATCCAATCTCCGTGTTGTAAATCATTTACAAATGGCCCTTTCATGTCAACTACACCAAATTTGGTGTACCACGTCCATGTCCCTGTTTTCAGGCCGTTTTCATATTGACCCTCTACGTTCACTTGTTCATTGTCGTAATAGTAAAAATAGGGACCGTGTAACTTCCCGTCTTTATATACGCTGGTTTTTTCTAAGTCGCCTGTATAATAGAAATATTTCCATTCTCCCTCAGGCAGATTGTTTTTGAACGCCCCTTTTAATAGGAAATAACCGTAAACAGATGCTTCTTCAAATGGCCCATCTTTTAATCCGTCTTTATAGGTATACCACTCTTTTAAGTTTCCATTTGTATAGTATGTAGCAATTTCTCCTGTTCCATCTATGACTGTTTGAGTATGTAAAGAGTCGGGAAGCCAAAACTGCCAAACAAAAGAAGTCCCATCTACTACTTCCTCCACCATCTTTTCCTTTCCATTTCGGTAATAGTATTTCCAGGTTCCAATTGGTTTTCCATCACGGTAAAAACCCTCTTGAGTTAATACGCCAGTTTCGTCCCATTCCTTATAGATGCTGTCTTGAACATCTAACTTAAAGTAACCGATTGAATTTTTCTTCCCATTAGGGAAAAAAAGTACAACTTCTCCGTGAAGCTGATTTTTATAATAGTTTCGTTCTTCTTGTAATTCTCCTTCACGGTCGTAAAAACGCCATTTTCCATGCCGTAATGTGGTTTCTCCTAAGTCATCAACATAGTAAAAACCGTCACTTTCTATTTGGGTTTTGTTAACGTCGTAAAAATAATACTGTCGTTTGGTAAGATTTCTTTTTTCAACTTGTTGACCAACAACTTGAAAAAGAGATAAAACAGCACTAAAAACCAGTAAATATTTCATAAAATCGGGGATAACTTTTGTTAAAAAAACGAAGATAATGAAGTTTCGTTACGGAATCTTCTCTTGGATTAAGAATGTCTTAACCAAATCACCACACTGTGAACAATTAAAAACACGCCAAACGCCATTAAAACGCTACCTGTAATATGATTGAGTGAGCGTAAAACACGGGTTGTAATAAACGGACGTAATTTTTTTGCCCCAATGATTTTGAGGACGTCAATGCTAAAAAAAGTGAGCAAAATAACCCCAAGGTATATCACCATGTTCCAACCCGTAAAATCTTCAAGAGTTTCTCCTTTTCCTGCTGTCATTACCGAGAACCAGTAAAACACAACGAGCGGATTAGCAAAGTTCAAAATCAAACCTTTTATAAAGAGCATCCAATAATCTCGGGAATAGAGACCTTTTGTTTCCAATAGGTCTAATCTTGTTTCTTTGATTTTTTTGCGAAATGTAAAATAACCAAAAGCAATGAATAAAACACCGCCTACTGCCTTTAACAATGAATTATTGTCTCCGTCAGCTAATTGGGAAACCTCCTTCAGGAAAAAATACGCAATAATAATGTATACAACATCACTAACCAATACTCCTGCGTCGAATGCTAATGCACTCTTGATTCCTTTGCGTATACTTGTTTCCAGTAGCACAAAAAAAGCAGGCCCGAGCATAATACTCAGAATCAACCCAATAACAACACCCTTAAGGATTAATTCAAACACAATATAATAGTACTAGTTCTTACAAAAATAATAAACCCAATTTAACTTGTTCGTATCTACCATAAATTATCAAGGAAAAAGCAAACAATTATCACATTTAGACAGCGTTTATTTGAATATTCCGACTAATTCAGAGGTGGCGGGGTTATAAACATTGTTTTTTGAATTAATTTTTTCTCGAATCTGCTGTAAATCGATTCAAGGTATTAACTTTGACACGTAAAAATTTTGTCATGAAAATAGGTGCTGCAAACAAACTCATTAACGCAATCATTGCGAAAGTTGAAAAAGAAGGGATTTTAGCCGATGGATTAATAGATGATCTTAAAGCGCTAAGAGAACTAGCACTGAAGGAACAAGATCCGCTCGTTACAAAAGCTCTTCGCTTAACTTATGAGTACTTAACTGAGAACCAAGCATTCGATGTAGAGGCTCAGTATGAAGAAGATGAGGATGGTGGAGAGTACCCTTTAGAAATCGATGACAAAGAGAATTTATTATATTTTATGAATTTGCTCTTGGATGCAGATCATAAAATTAATAGAGAGGAAATAAAAGATTACCGCTCAGCATTAAAAGAAGCTTTATATTAGCCTTTTTATAACCATTCTAAATAAGAGTTCTTGACAGTTTTATGACAAATAATCCCGTGTTTCACGCGATTTTTGTAGTCTAAATTTGTAATGTTGAGAAATATTCATGTTTTAGCATTTACACATCGACAACTTGAGGTTAGTCAGATTGGTTTGTTGCACATTGGTATGGATAAGCAGCAGGAAAGGCTCAGCAATTTAAAAGTGAATTCTGATCTAGAGGAGCTCTTGTTTTTATCTACATGCAACCGCGTAGAGTTTATTTTCAAAACGGAACAAGAGGTAGATGAAACGTTTATTCAAACATTCATTACTAATCTCTATCCTGATTTCCTTGAAGAAACGACTGCCCTGTTTTGTCAAAACTATGAGTATTACCAAGAAATCAACGCTGTCAAACATCTGCTCAAGGTGGCCTCCTCTGTGGACTCAATGGTAGTCGGAGAGCGCGAAATTATTACACAGGTAAGAAAATCATTTGATAGCTGCAGAAAGTTTGGTTTAACAGGTGACAGCATACGTTTATTGATTCGTTTCACGATTGAATCGGCAAAGCGTATTTATACCGAAACAAATATATCACAACGGGCTGTTTCGGTGGTTTCTCTAGCCTATCAAACACTTGAGAACAAGAATATTCCGCTAGATGCGAGGGTGCTAGTCGTTGGTGCGGGGGTTACCAATACGAATATGCTCCGTTTTTTAAAAGAGCACGGTTTTGTCAATTTTGTTGTATTTAACCGTACGGTAGAAAAAGCGGATGCATTGGCCGCTGATGTTGGCGGAAGGGGTTTTCCTCTGGCGGAGTTAAGGAACTATAAGGAGGGTTTTGATGTAATCATTACATGCACTGGTGCCGAAGAGGCTGTCATTACATCAGAAATATACGAACGTTTGCTTCAGGGGGATACTTCCGAAAAAACGGTAATTGATTTGGCAATTCCACATGACTTAGACCCTGTTATTCAGAATAGACATATTGTGGAGCACATCTCGATTGATTATTTGCAAAACCTTTCGCGAAAGAACATTAAGGAACGGACCAAAGAAATAATTTATGTTGAGCACATCATTGCTGAAGCAGTTTTGGAATTTAAAAAACTGGCGAAACAACGCGCCGTTGAGGTGGCTATGCGAGAGGTTCCTGAAAAGGTGAAGGAGATTAGAGCAACAGCTTTAGAACAAGTTTTTGCCAAAGAGTTATCTCAACTTGATGGAGAATCCAAAGAAACAGTAGAGAAAATCATTGATTACTTAGAAAAGAAATACATCAGTCTACCCATGAGAATGGCAAAGGACATACTATTAAACGCAGAATAACATGCAAAAAATTGTAATTGGTTCTCGAGGTAGCGACTTAGCGCTCTGGCAAGCCTACCATGTGAAAGCGCAATTAGAAAATCTCGGCTGTAAAGTGGAGTTGAAAATTATTAAAACACAAGGAGACATCATACAACATTTGAGTTTCGATAAAATGGAGGGGAAGGGATTCTTCACAAAAGAGATTGAGGCAGCATTATTGGACAAATCAATCGACTTGGCCGTCCACTCGCACAAGGATTTAGAAACGAATCCTCCTAATGGACTGGTTATTGCTGCGGTTTCTGAACGAGAAGACCCTGCTGATTTGTTGTTGATTCGAAAAACTAGTATTGACCCGACTCAACAATGGGGGCTTAAATCCAAGGCAATAGTGGGCACATCTTCAGCGCGAAGAAAGTCCCAAGTATTGCGGTTTCGTCCAGATATTGAGTTGAAAGACTTACGAGGAAATGTCCCTACGCGCATTCAAAAATTACGTGACCAGAATTACGATGCTATTTTACTTGCTAAGGCGGGTGTTACGCGGTTGAAAATTGATTTATCAGAGTTTGACGTGGTAACGTTAAATCCGACTGAGTTTGTTCCTGCTCCTGCGCAAGGTGTCTTAGGACTTCAAATTCGTGAAGAAGACGCGTCTTTAGCTAACATTTTGGATCAGCTCGATAATAAAGAAACAAGAGCACGCATCGCTATCGAGCGAAAAGTATTGAATCGCTTGGATGGTGGATGCCAGCTGCCTTTAGGTGTTTTTTGTCCAAACACGGAAGAAGCTTATGTCGCCTTTAGTAATGAATGGTCTGAACCAGCTTATTATAAACACTATACTCTTAAAGGAAATGATTTAGCTGATGATATTTTGGCAGAGCTGAAGGCTTTGAAACACGCATGAAAACGGTATTCATAAGTAGAACAGTTGACCCTAAAGGACAGCTACGCGCTTTTTGTGCTGCGAATCAGATTCAATTAATTGACCAATCGCTGCTCTCGTTTAAAGGAGTTTGTCCAATCGAAAAACCGATGGAGACAGATGTTGTCTTCTTTACCTCTCCAAGAAGTGTGCGCTTTTATTTTTCGTATTTCAAATATAAAAATGAGTATTTAGCAACGATTGGAACGTCGACTGCAAATGAACTTCAAAAGCTTGGACTATCTGTTGATTTCACAGGAACAACTCCTTCTCATCCTGAGGTGGTTGCCCAAGAACTAAAGTTGTGGTTGGGAGAACGAACGGTGCTTTTCCCACAATCACAGCGGTCTAACAGAACAATGCAACAAGTGTTGAATCCTAATCAGTTGCTTGATTTAGTAGTTTACGAAACGCATTTGAAGCCAATAAAGTTTGCTAATAGACCTAATTATTTAGTTTTCACAAGTCCTTCGAACGTAGAGGCTTATATGCTTTCAAATAAGTTGGAAAACGATCAGTTTGTGATGAGTTACGGCACAACTACTTCAACGTATTTAGAGGAAAATGGGGTAAAGAATCTTTGTTTAAGCGAACCAACGGAACACGCTGTGGTTGACGCGTTGAAAAAAGTATAGTTATTATGTTCTAAAGAGCGGAAACGGACAACAACGATTCTTAATCTTCCTCTAAAACCTCTAATTCAATCACCTCTATCCGGCGATCAGAAACTTCTCGAATGGTAAGGGTGTATTTTTCGAGTTGAACGACCGTTCCTGGCTCAGGAATAGATTCTGTGTGATGGAGAATAAGCCCACCAAGTGTTTCATATTCTGTGGACTCTTCTAACTCCAATTCGTATTCTTCATTGAGGTAGTCGATGTCTTGTCGCGCAGAAAATAAGTACTTAAACTCATTGATTTTCTCTTCTAGTAATGCGTCTTTGTCGTGTTCGTCTTCGATGTCTCCAAAAATCTCCTCAATGACATCTTCAATCGTCACGAGGCCGGATGTTCCGCCAAATTCATCTACTACAACTGCAATATTTCCGTGTTGCTTTGTAAATAATTCAAGCAGTTCTTTTCCAGGTATAGCTTCAGGTACGAATGAAATTGGGATAAGTATTTCTTTGATGCGTGCAGGATTCTTAAAGAGCTCAAAACTATGAACGTAACCGATAATATTATCGATGGTATCGCGATAAATTATAATTTTCGATAGTCCAGTATCAATGAACTGTCTTTTTAGCTCTTTAATATCGTCTTCAATTGACAAAGCAACAATATCTGTCCTAGGAATCATACAATCCCGCGCCTTGATATTTGAGAATGCTAGAGCGTTTTGAAGAATTTCCATTTCATTGTCTAACTCATTCTCATCCTCCATGCGCTCCGACAAATCTTTCACATAGTCGTCTAAATCGACTTTAGAGAACACCGCTTTGGAGTTAGCCGTATCTACTTTGAATAACCGAAGAACGGCATTGCTGAGTAACATCGTGAATAAGGTAAGTGGAAACAGAATTTTATGGATCAACCATAACGGCACTGAAAGTAATTGCAATGCTCTGTTTGGGTTAATTTGAAACGTTGCTTTTGGAAGAAATTCTGCGGTTACTAGAATTAATAAGGTCGAAAAAACGGTTTGTGATAATAATATCAGCCCATCACTATCGATAAACCGGGCGAGCCATGGCTCTACCAATTTGGCCATATAGATACCGTATACTACTAAGGCTATATTATTTCCAAGCAACATCGTAGCTATAAAGCGACTATCTTTTTCTACGAATTTGGACAATATTTTTCCACTCAATAAACCTTTGTTTTTGTCTAGCTCAATTTTTAGTTTATTCGAAGAAACGAAAGCAATTTCTGCCCCTGAAAAGAAGGCGGAAGCAAATAATGCAGATACAATAACCAATATACTCGATGGGTCCATAGATTCTTCCGAATATCTAATTTAATAAAATTGTGGTAGGTAGACTACACGAATAATTAATTGATTAAATCAAATCCGATGTCTTTGCGGAAATATGCCCCTTCAAATTCAATACGAGAAATATTTTCATAGGACTTTTCTAAAGCGTCTTCAATATCCTTTCCAAAAGAAGTGATGGCCAACACACGGCCTCCAGCAGACATCACTGCTGGTCCATCTGAACTTGTTCCCGCATGAAAAACGATACTATCTTCAACAGCATTTAGTCCGTAAATTGTTTTGCCCTTTTCGTATTTCTCTGGATAACCACCCGAAACCATCATCACAGTTGCCGCAGTGCGCGGGTCAAAAACAACGTCGCGCTCTGATAAGGTTTGTGTAGCTACGCCCTCGAGTAAGTCCAATAAATCCGACTTCAAACGCGGCATTACTACTTCAGTTTCGGGATCACCCATTCTACAATTGAATTCAATAACAAAGGGTTCGCCTTTCACGCTGATTAATCCGATGAATAAAAACCCCCGATAATCCATGTTATCCGCCTTCAACCCTTTCACCGTAGGAATAATGATTTGGTTGTGCACTTTGTCCATAAATCCGCTCGCAGCAAAAGGAACAGGTGAAACAGCCCCCATTCCACCAGTGTTTAATCCTTCGTCGCCTTCTCCTATGCGTTTATAGTCTTTGGCCTCAGGAAGTATTTTATATCCGTCTCCGTCTAACAAGATAAAGGCTGACATTTCTATTCCTTTTAAGAATTCTTCAATGACAACTTTGGTAGAACCAAACTTAGAGTGGCTTAGCATATCTTCAAGTTCGACTTGGGCAGTTTTTAAATCATCGATAATTAAAACTCCCTTTCCTGCTGCTAAACCATCCGCCTTTAATACGTACGGCGCTTTCATAGTGGCTAGAAATGCTTGGCCTTCTTTTATTGTTTCTTTTGTAAATGTGGCATATTTAGCAGTCGGTATGTTATGTCGATATAAAAACTCTTTTGCAAAATCTTTACTGCCCTCCAATTGTGCGGCATATTTATTTGGTCCAATTACCGCCACACTGATTAGAGATGGGTCGGTAGCGAAGAAATCAACTATCCCATTAACTAAAGGGTCTTCCGGACCAACAACCACCATTTCAATAGCTGCTTCGAGTACAAAGTTCTTTATTCCCTCAAAATCATTCACCTGCAAATCAACATTTTTTCCATGTTTACGGGTTCCCGCATTACCTGGTGCAATGTACAATTCTTCTAACTGACTACTTTGTGCCAATTTCCAAGCAATCGCATGCTCTCTTCCTCCTGATCCTAACAATAAAACTTTCATGGTTGAAATTTATTCGCTGCAAAGTTAAGATTTTGAACGGATGATGGTTTGGAATTTTATCAACGAATTGTTTACCCCATCTATTCTGAATTCAAACTTCTAAATTCTTAACTAAATTTATTGTGCGTGCTTAATATTTTTTATACTTTTAGCGGTGATTATGAATACATCAAAAGCAGAAGAGTACATCGATTTTAACTTGCGTCACGCATGGCACAAGATATCGCGCATGTACAACCAAAAGGCAGCCGCTCATGGAATGACAATGTCTATTGGGTTTATCCTACTCATTGTAGATAAGGAAGGAACGCCAAGTACCCAGCTGGGTCCGCGCATGGGGATGGAACCAACAAGCCTCTCTCGCACGCTGCGCACCATGGAAACAAAGGGGCTTATTTACCGCAAGATTGACGAAGATGATAAGCGGAAAGTGTTAATCTTTTTGACCGAGCAAGGGGTCGAAATTCGAAGGGAGGTGAAAAAAGTGGTGAAGGAGTTCAATGAGCGCTTGCTACAAAGTATCCCAAAAAGTAAACTAAAAGTATTCTTCGAAGTCATGGAGAAAATAGATGATTCTGTCGAAGAAGAATTAACTAAAGCGTCTAAATTTTTATAAAAAGAACATATGAATAGAACAATTAAGAAAGTAGCTGTACTTGGTTCCGGTGTCATGGGTTCACGCATAGCGTGTCACTTCGCTAACGTCGGATGTGATGTACTGTTGTTGGATATCGTACCGCGCGAATTAAATGACGCCGAGAAGGCGAAGGGACTTGATATGAATAATACGATGGTAAGAAATCGAATTGTGAATGAGTCGCTGGATTTTGCACTGAAGTCGAATCCTTCTCCAATTTATAAGAAATCGTTTGCATCGCGTATTTCAACAGGTAACTTCGACGATGATTTGTCAAAAATCGCTGAATGCGATTGGATTATTGAAGTGGTAATTGAGCGTTTGGACATTAAACAACAAGTGTTCACGAACGTAGAGAAATTCCGTAAACCGGGATCCTTGATTACATCAAACACTTCGGGGATTCCTATCCACATGATGTTGGAAGGTCGATCTGAGGATTTTAAAAAGCATTTCTGTGGAACACATTTTTTCAACCCACCGCGTTATTTGCAGTTGTTGGAGATTATTCCAACGCCAGAAACGGATCAAGCTGTAGTTGATTTCTTTATGGATTACGGTCGTCGTTTCTTAGGGAAGAAAACCGTGTTGTGTAAAGATACACCCGCATTTATTGCCAATCGTGTGGGGGTGTATTCTATTATGTCGCTTTTCCATGCCGTGAACGACTTAGGGTTAACGATTGAAGAAGTAGATAAATTAACAGGTCCAGTGCTTGGAAGACCGAAATCGGCAACGTTTAGAACGTGTGATGTAGTTGGACTAGATACGTTAGTACACGTTGCGAATGGATTGAAAGCAAACTGTCCAAACGACGAAGAAAAGGCGTTGTTTGAATTACCAGCGTACATTTCAAAAATGGTAGAAAACAATTGGCTTGGGTCAAAATCGGGTCAAGGATTCTATAAAAAAGTGAAGGGCGACGGAGGAAAAAGCGAGATTCTTTCATTGGATTTAAATACGCTTGAATACCGTCCGGGTATGCGCGCTTCTTTTCCAACGCTGGAAATGGCTAAGCCGATCGATGACTTGAAACAACGCACCAAAATGTTGGTGATGGGTCAGGATAAAGCGGGTAAATTCTACCGTCAGATGTTTGGTGGGTTATTCGCATATGTTTCCAATAGAATTCCTGAGATTTCAGAAGATTTATACAAAATCGACGATGCCTTAAAAGCTGGTTTTGGTTGGGAATTAGGTCCTTTCGAAACATGGGATATTCTTGGGTTTGACCAAGGAGTGAAATTGATAGAAGAAGCGGGTAAATCTGCGGGCGCCATTGTAGCGGAAATGAAAGCTGCTGGAAAATCAACGTTCTACCGCACTGAAAAAGGAAACAAACAATATTTTGACCGTGTATCGAACGATTACAAAACCATCCCTGGAACAGAAGATGTGGTAATGTTGGACGTTTTGCGTGCCGAGAATACAGTTTGGAAGAATGCAGACACAACAATTGTACATTTGGGGGATGGCATCTTAAATTTAGAGTTCCACACAAAGATGAATACCATTGGCGGTGGTGTGATTGAGGGAATCAACAAAGCCCTCGATTTAGCAGAAACAGAGTATAAAGGGTTAGTTGTTTCCAACAATGGACAACATTTCAGCGCTGGTGCCAATGTCGGAATGATTTTCATGATGGCCGTAGAGCAAGATTACGATGAATTGAACTTCGCCGTGAAAGCGTTCCAAGACACCATGATGCGCGTGCGTTATTCTAATACGCCTGTAGTTGTTGCGCCGCATAACCTTACACTGGGTGGTGGTTGCGAGTTAACCATGCACGCCGACAAAGTAGTGGCGCATGCTGAATCATATATTGGGTTAGTTGAATTCGGAGTTGGCCTCATCCCTGGTGGTGGTGGAACAAAGGAATTCGTAAAGCGCTTGTCCGAAGAATTAATTGAAGGAGATATCCGAATCAATGCACTACGCGAGCGCTTCCTTACGGTAGGCCAAGCTAAGGTAGGAACATCGGCACACGAAGCATTTGATTTAGGTTATTTACGTGAAGGCCAAGATGAGGTAATTGTATCACGTGAATTTCAATTGACACGTGCGAAAGCTGCTTGTTTAGAAATGGCCAACAAAGGATACACAGCCCCATTGCGCGAGAAAAACATTACGATCATGGGGCAAGAAGGTTTAGGAATTGTCTATGTAGGGGCCCACTCTATGAAGTCTGGAAAATATATTTCTGAACATGATCAATTGATTTCTGAAAAGTTAGGATTTGTCATGTGTGGAGGGGACATTTCAGAAAGAGTGCAAGTTTCCGAGCAATACCTGTTAGACCTTGAAAGAAAAGCGTTTGTTGAGTTGTGTGCAGAACGCAAAACATTGGAACGCCTAGAAAGCATGGTGAAGAAAGGAAAGATTTTGAGAAATTAAGAAGAGGCGATTAGCCTCTCCCCCTTTGGAGGGGGCAGGGGGGAGGATTTCGAAGAGATTATCATTATCCTCCCCCTTAGTCCCCCTCCAAAGGGGAGACGATGACAATAAATAAATGAATAATAATCAGACAGTAAGACCGTCTTAACATCTTTTGTCTTACTGTCTTAACATCTTAAAGAAAATGAACGCATACATTGTA
>JALQTG010000220.1 GCA_023264075.1 Crocinitomicaceae bacterium | reverse complement strand
AAAAGCGCCATACTCTGAGGAGGCGTATAAAGCTTCCATTGATTTGACAGATGTGCATGGTGAGGAGGGATTTACAACACGTGAACGAGGGTCAATTAGACCTACTTTAGATGTAAACGGCATATGGGGCGGTTACATTGGAGAAGGAGCGAAGACCGTAATCGCTTCAAAGGCATATGCTAAAATCTCCATGCGGTTGGTGCCTGATCAAGACCCGCACGAAATTACGGAACTGTTTACGCGCTATTTCGAATCGATTGCCCCATCTTCTGTGCGCGTAAAGGTAAAACCACATCATGGTGGTGAGCCTGCTGTAACGCCTATCGATTCTAACGGATACCTAGCGGCAAGCAAAGCAATGGAGAGAACATTCGGAAAAAAACCTATCCCTCTTCGAAGCGGAGGAAGTATTCCTATTGTTGCGCTATTTGAAAAGGAATTAGGATTAAAAACTGTGTTAATGGGCTTTGGGCTAGACAGTGATGCTATTCACTCACCGAACGAACATTATGGCGTATTCAATTACTTCAAAGGCATTGAAACGATTCCGTATTTTTATAAGTATTTTGCGGAATTAACAGCAGAGAAACACTAATATCTAGTTGACCATTCGCCGATGAAGAATATTCAATTTGCGCTGTTCCTTGTAACTGCTCTTTTACTCTCTTCATGTATTGAAGAGCCTCAATTCAAGGGGTTTTCCAATTTTAAATTGGACACCTATGACAATAATGTACTGCTCTTTAACGTAGATGTGTTAGTCAATAACCCCAACAAGTTCGGAATAAAAGTTAAGAAGTCGTATTTGGATGTGTATGTCGGTGAAAGTTACATTGGAAAAGGAAAATTGACGCAAGCGATAAAAATGAAACGCAAACGAGAATCCAACCTAACAATTCCAGTTGAACTGGCGCTAGAGAAAGGAGCATTGTTCAAACTAATACGCTTGGCGACGGCAAAGAAAGCAATGATTCGCGTGGAAGGAGTGGTGCGTGGCTCTGCCATGGGCATTCCTAAGAAAGTCAAGGTCAACAAAACAAAAGAAGTAAACATCAAGGATCTCGGAATTAATTTCGGGAGCTTACTCGGGAATTAATCCTATGGAAAAAATACCCAACGACTTAATTCATGCTTCTAGTCCTTACCTGAAGCAGCACGCATACAACCCCGTAAAGTGGGTGGAATGGACTTCATCAGCCTTTGAACAGGCGGCACAAGAAGGTAAATTAGTACTGGTTTCCATTGGTTATTCTGCCTGTCACTGGTGTCACGTCATGGAGCACGAAAGCTTTGAAGATCATGACGTCGCGGAAGTAATGAATAAACATTTTATCTGTATCAAAGTCGACCGGGAAGAACGACCAGATGTAGACCAAGTATACATGGAAGCCGTGCAACTCATGACCCAACGTGGAGGGTGGCCATTGAACTGCTTCACCTTGGCGGATGGACGGCCAATTTATGGCGGCACGTATTTCCCAAAAGATCAATGGCTTAATGTATTGAACAGTTTGGTTTATACCTGCGCGAAGGACCGTCCCAAAGTACTTGAATATGCAGAAAAATTAACAGAGGGCGTACAACGTTCTTCATTGATTGATACACCTGCCGAACACCAGGATTTTCACCAAGATAAACTCGATGAAATGGTCCTCCGTTGGTCGAAGAAATTTGACAAACACGATGGCGGATTGAATTATGCGCCTAAGTTTCCCATGCCGAACAATTATCTGTTCTTGTTGCATTACGGACATCTAACAAAACGACAAGACATTCTTGACTTTGTTTACTTCACTCTCGATAAAATGGCTATGGGTGGAATTTACGATCAGTTGCGTGGAGGTTTTGCTCGTTATTCGGTCGATATGCTTTGGAAGGTGCCGCATTTTGAAAAGATGCTGTACGATAATGCACAACTGATTTCGTTGTATTCCAAAGCCTATCAAGCGAGTAAAAAACCTTACTTTCAAGAAATTGTTGCGCAAACGATTGAATGGCTGGAACAAGAAATGCATGATCCTGAAGGAGGTTACTACGCTGCATTGGATGCTGATTCAGAGGGAGTAGAAGGGAAGTATTATACCTGGAAAATAGAAGAGCTTCAAGAACTACTCGGGAAGGATTTTCCAATCATTGAAGAATATTACCAAATCAACCGATTGGGATATTGGGAAGAGGAAGAAGTATATATTCCACTGCGAAAAGAGCACGATGCCGCCGTTGCCAAAAAACTCGGTTTTTCAGTAGAGCACCTGCAAGAAAAAATTTTAGCTCTAAAAAAGACCTTATTGTTTCATCGCAACAAGCGTGTCCGGCCTGGTTTGGATGACAAGCAACTCACCTCTTGGAACGCCTTGTTAATTACTGGTTTTGTGGATGCCTATTTAGCTTTTCAAGATGAACGCTATTTAAAGAAAGCAGAGCAATTGGCCAACTGGGTATTTATGCATCAGCTGCGCGAAGATCAAACGCTATGGCACACCCGAAAAAATGGGGTGTCAAGCATAGATGCATTTTTGGAAGATTATGGATTGGTGATTGAAGCCTTTCTTGCGTTATATCAAGCCAATTTTGAGGAAAAGTGGCTCTTCGCCGCGAAAGGCTTAACCGATTATTGCATTGTCAATTTTCGGCACGCGCATTCCGGAATGTTTTATTTTACCTCTGCGAACAGTGAATTGATTGCACGCAAAATGGAAATTAACGACAATGTGATTCCCGCTTCGAACAGTGTGATGGCGAATAATTTATTCAAGCTTGGCATCTATTTCTACGACATGCGATATTCAGAAATAGCAACCCAAATGCTTTCCAACGTCTACGATGGGATGGAACTCCACGGTTCGAGCTATTCGAATTGGGGGATATTGGCATTGAACTATACCCTACCCTTTCACGAAGTAGCTATTGCCGATGAACACCCCTCTAAAAAGCGAAAAGCCTTTGCGCAGCATTTCTTACCTAATGCCTTATTTGCTGGTGGAATGAAAAGTGATGTCCCCTTTTTAGCAGATAAAAATGCTGATGGGATTATCTATGTGTGCGCAGAGCGTGCGTGCAAGAAACCAGAGACGGAAGTGGATGTTTGCGTTAGTTTAATGGAACGTTAGTTGAAGTCAGCGTATACCGCGGCATACCTATTCACTCCCTCTTCTAAACTAAAAAAGTCGATAGCTCCTAGGCGCAAGTCATTGCCGTCGAAGTGAGTAAGTTCTAGTTTGCCGTATACGGCTTCATTTAGCGTGTCCAACACAACTCCCGACTGATACGTCTGAACAACTCTATCGGTATCTCCCACCCCTGCATTACAGATTAAAGGAATGCCCATCGCCATTATTTCACCTTGTTTAGTTGGGGAAGACGCTTTTTTAGAGAACGTGGGACGAATGAAGAAAATCGACCAATCGAAGAGCGAAATATGAATAGGAACGTGCTGGTGGGTTACTGATGTGATTACTAATCGTTTGGAATCAATGCCTTTTGCACGCGCCATCCGCAGAATGGAATCAGGACGTTCTCCTGTTACGAAGAGCATTTTGGCAGTTGGTTGCTTAAGGGAGATGCTATTGAAGCAGTCCAACATCTCCTCCAACATATACCACGTACCGATCGACCCAACATAACCTAATACGACATCTCCTTTATTGATTCCCAATTGTGCCCGCAACGCTGCTTGTTCTTGTGCGCTGATTTTCGCGGGGTCAAACAAGTCGGTATCCACGCAGCATGGAATTACCGTGATTTTATCGCTTGTGATATCCAAGGAGTCCCATGAAAGAATCTCGTCCTTGCCGGATTGGGTCAATGAAATAACCTGATCGGCCCGTTGAAAAAAAGTGCACTCTTTGCGTTTGAAATAGTAATACACCCATCGAAACAACGGATTCTTTTTATTCCAAATACCCCCCTCGATGCGCTCATCCGCCCAGAAACCCCGCATGTCAAAAACAAACTTAACTCCTCTTTCTTGCAGCTGTAAACCAACAAGTGCGCTCAAATAACTTCGGCAATGTACAATCTCAAAATTATACGCTCGGTGAAGCTGCAGTGCCTTTTTCTTCATACGATAAACATCCCATAGTGTGGATAGCAAGGGTGGGCGTTTAGTATAAGTAAGTGGGTGCCAAGCGATGTTGTGCGTATCACAGATTTCTTGAATTAGAGCGCGATGCTGAGTAAATCGCTCGGGCTTTTCATAGCTGATCATGTGAAACTGATACCCGCGCTGCGATAGCCCAATCACATACGGCAATATTTGCGATTGCCCCAAGGGATCGGTTAATCCGTCGTAAGAAATGTATATTACGGGTTGCTTCATGGAGGCGAAGATACTTATTTTGAGTGGGAAAGTGGAAAAGTGGGAAAGTGGGAAAGTGGAAAAGCAGAACGCGCAATACTTTAACACTAATTCAAATGCTTAATTAATCCCGCGAGCATTTTAGAAATTTCTCCCGATAATTCCTTCAGTTTTTGAGCTTAACACTAGCGCAACCCGCTACATACAAGGCCTCAATATCTTCTGGATCCTGAGCCAAAATCTCCTGTGCTAGAGCTAGAGCCTCCAAAAAATCATTATTTTTATATGCATTTTGACAGTTTTTTA
>JALQTG010000214.1 GCA_023264075.1 Crocinitomicaceae bacterium | reverse complement strand
GAAGCCGAGGTCTTATTCAAGAAGTACTCATCCAATCGCTGCACTAAGCTTTCGTTTTTTGGAATACTTACAAGTTGACTATCTTGTTCTTCGTCTAGCACGGTATAAAACGACTCTTTCCAATCAATCGCAGGATTCTGTTTTGAAAGCTCGAGTTTCAGCTGTCGAATATACCGTGAAGGCTCTTCGATTCCGAATCCAGAACTTGCAGAGGAATAGGTAAACCAGCAACGTTCAGCATGATGTAACAAACGATAAAAGTGATGTGCGAACAAGGCTTCCTTGTCTGCAGGCGTAGGCAACCCATGAAAACGCCTTAAATCCATCGGAATCATGGTTTGAATGGGGTTAACTGGGGGCATGCTACCGTCGTTTAGTCCTACTACAATAAAGTTCTTAAAATCAAGCAAACGTGTTTCTAGTAACCCCATCACTTGAAGTCCATCCAATGGGTTTCCGTAATATGCAATGGATTCATTCATCCAATGTTGGTTAAACAACGTTTTGAATGTTTTAATATGAATCTTCGGTTTATATTCACTCAGAATATTCTCCAACTTCATCAAGGCCTCATCGAAATGAAAGAGGAGGGATTTTTCCAAGGTGTATTCCTCTCCTTGAATCGCTTCGAAGAGTTGACTATTTATTTTCCGAATGCGCCCAACTACGTCGTGGTAATCGTTTCCCCACGGCTGGAAGCACAAGTGAATGAACTCCTTAAGTTCCTCTCTTACATCTAGGGATTTTAGATGAATAAACAACCAATTTTTGGACAAAATCGTCGCTTCAATTTTTTGCAGCGCTCGAACATCCTCTTTAGCAATATAGGCTTGAATAAACGGATGCTTTATGAATCGAATAAAATCTTTGTGGTAAACCGATTTACTTTTGAACTGCAAAAAGCTCTCTTGTGCGCGAAACAATACATCCACCCAAGAGCGGATCGCCGTGTTTTTAAGTGGCAATCCAAGCGTAATATTGGCCTTCCCTACCGTATTCGGAATGTTTTTGAGTACCGGAATAATTAACTTTTCATCCCCTAGTAGCAGCACTGTTTCCGACAATTCATTGGGAGGCACCTCATTGAGTAAAATTGTTGCAGCCATTTTCGCTTGACCAGTAGGCTGCGTGCAGTTAATGAGCTCCATCTTTTTTTCACTTGAAGCCAATCGATCTTGAATAAAAAGTGGTGAATTCAGTTGAAGTTCGGAAATCAACTTTCGCAAAAAAGTGCCTGCTTCATGATTATGGTCGGCTAGATAAAACTGATCCGCATCGATAAATAGCTCAGCCCGTCCCATTTTATGCAATTGCTTCATAATGGACATTTCAGCAGGGGAAAGCGCATTAAATCCAGCAAAAATAAAGTGTGCTTCTTTGTTTTCACTAAAAACCAAATCAATGTTCTCTGCTACCTCTTTGTAAATGGAACCCATATAAGCAATTTCATCCTTCTTCAAGGATTCATTGAATGCCTTATAATAGGACGGCAACAAATCCCAAAAGGCCATAAACCGCTCTTGCGCAGGCGTTAGGTGTTCGCTATCAAAACTCCAATTTTCAATATCCTTGATATCCCGGAGGTTTCGAAATAAATCGGTACTCTTTATCAAGTAGCGGTCAATTTCATCAAAATCATTCAAGAGCGTTCTTCCCCATTTCATGAATTCGTCCAGCCCTTTATCTTCAGCGGGAGAAACTTTCGCATGAATCTCATACAATCGAAATAAAGAGCGCGTAGCATCCAACACGGAACGGGATGAACATTGCCTCACCCATCGATCCATGGTGGTAATCTGAGGCGAAAAAACAGGATGCGTATACTGATCAAAAATAGCCCGCTGTAAGTATTTTTTAGCACGTTGAGAAGGAAGAATAATGTATAAATTCTCCAAATCATACTCCCGCGACTTAATAAATTCAGCAATCTGATCAATAAATTTCTCCATGGATTTTTATAGTTATTCTCAAGTGGTCTAAGGTAGGAAAAAAATGGGATTTTTAGTTCGAAGTTAGGCCATTCGAAATTTTGGGTTGCGGATTCGGACAAACAATTTTTTGACAAAGCATCCTGCGATCTCAAACTTAACATCCCCAACTCAAAAATTAAACCTATCACAAACGCGGCACTGAATTCAACTATTTCAATACGGAATTAAAAAATCTATCCTACGAAAGAACGTTAATTGCAAATTGGCACATAGAAGAATTGACAAATTAAACAATCGAACAATTCCCCACAAATTTTGTAAATTCAAAAAAATAATAACTGAACTGTTGCAGATTAAAAATTAATCACTATTTTTGATTATAATTCTGTCAATAGGCTGATTAAAAACAAAACAATTATGACAACATTAAAGAAGGGAGATAAAGCCCCACAATTTTCCGGTAAAGATCAACATGGAAATTCAATTTCTTTAACCGACTTTAAAGGAAAGAAATTGGCAATTTATTTTTACCCGAAAGATATGACTCCGGGATGTACGACTCAAGCGTGTAATTTGAGGGATAATTATTCCGCATTGGATAAAGCAGGAATATCCATCGTTGGGGTAAGTGCAGATGATGCGGGTAGACATCAAAAATTTATTGAAAAGTATAATTTGCCGTTTCCCCTAATTGCAGATGAAGACAAATCAGTCATCAACGCATTTGGAGTCTGGGGGCCTAAAAAGTTCATGGGCAAAGAATACGACGGAATTCACCGCACCACATTTTTGATAAACGAAAAAGGAGAAGTACACGATATAATCGCCAAACCGAAAACTAAGGCACATGCCGAAGAAATTTTAGAATTATATTAAATTTTTATAGATCGTAAATAGTTTACGATTACCTAACCTAAATTTGCTTAAAAATAAACGATATGGCAGAAGTAAAAAAAGTAAACGAAGACAAGTTAAAAGCGCTCCAATTGACCATGGAGAAAATGGAAAAAACATTTGGAAAAGGCGCAGTAATGAAAATGGGCGATGGCGCCATTGAAGACATCGAAGTAATTCCAACGGGATCCATCACCATGGATTTAGCGCTTGGTGTGGGTGGATATCCAAAGGGACGCGTTATAGAAATCTATGGTCCTGAATCTTCTGGTAAAACAACATTAGCAATTCATGCGATTGCCGAAGTTCAAAAACAAGGTGGAATTGCAGCCATCATAGATGCTGAGCATGCGTTTGACCAATTCTACGCACAGAAATTAGGCGTAAATGTAAGTGAGTTAATCATTTCTCAGCCAGATAACGGTGAACAAGCATTAGAAATTGCAGATAACTTGATTCGTTCAGGAGCAGTCGATTTACTAATTGTAGATTCAGTTGCGGCACTCACGCCAAAAGCAGAAATTGAAGGTGAGATGGGCGACAGTCAAATGGGACTTCAGGCACGTTTGATGTCAAAAGCTCTAAGAAAACTAACTGGATCAATCAATAAGGCTGGTACATGTTGTATTTTCATCAACCAATTGCGTGATAAAATCGGTGTAATGTTCGGGAATCCTGAAACTACGACTGGAGGAAATGCCCTGAAGTTTTACGCATCTGTTCGCGTAGATATCCGAAGAGCTGCACAAATCAAAGACGGTGAAGAGGTAATCGGTAATCGTACAAAAGTGAAAATTGTAAAGAACAAGGTTGCTCCACCCTTTAGAAAAGCTGAATTTGACATCATGTATGGCGAAGGAATTTCTAAAGTGGGAGAAATCATCGATATTGGGGTTGAACTGAACATCTTGAAGAAAAGTGGATCTTGGTTTTCTTATGGAGAGACAAGACTAGGCCAAGGCCGAGATGCTGTTAAATCATTAATTCTTGACAATCCTGAAATGATGGAGGAACTGGAAATAAAAATTAAAGAAGCTCTTGCTTCGGATGTTAAGCAAGGGTAACCTGCATATCGTTTATTGCAACAAAGGATGGGAGTAATCTCATCCTTTTTTTAGTCGTAGCAATTCTTCCGAAATTTATATT
>JALQTG010000287.1 GCA_023264075.1 Crocinitomicaceae bacterium | reverse complement strand
TGAAATATGAGTCATGGGATTGTCACCGTATAAAACGACTTCTCGCCCAGATGATAATTTAAAATAACTCGCATGATAATGCCCTCTGAACTCGGAATACTGAAATGCAACTTTTACCGCATTCGATTTACTCCCGGACAATTTAAAGTCTTTCGGGCGAAATAAAATTTGTTTTTCATTTATTCTCACACTGTTCAACTCTCCGAAGAAACGGCCTTCTTTCAACGTTTTTGGTCGAAAATACGCAGAACTAGGACTATACTTATTGGTTAATCGACCATCAAACATACAGTAGACTTCGTCGGACCAAGACAGTGCCTCTTCGCCTTCGTGCGTTACCAGCAGAATAATCATACCACGCACAACACACAAATCTCGAATATATTTACCCAACTTTTTACGTAAATGCACATCCAAATGAACGAAGGGTTCATCCAGCAACAATACTCTTGGTTCTTTAGCTAATGCCGCAGCTATGGATAACCGCTGCTGCTCTCCTCCAGAAAGGTATCGCCCTTGTAAATGACGAACATCCTCTAATCCCAAGAGGGTAATCAACTGATCACAAAACGTAACACGTTGTTCTTTGGACAAGTGCAACAACGCTCTCAAAATATTTTCTTCGCACGTATAGAAATCGTCTAACTCAAATGATTGGTTCACAAACCCCACCTCATCATCTCCTGGAACAAGCTTATTGTGTGGGTTTTGTATTTTTTTTCCGTCCAACTCAACAAACCCCTCATCCAAGGTAATAAGTCCAGCAATGCTTCTTAGAATGGAGGATTTTCCAGCTCCACTCGGTCCAACAATTCCGACAACTGATCCCTCTTTAACCTGAAAAGAAACTCCTTTAAAAATTGATTTTTTCCCATCGTAAGAAAACGCTATGTCGTTTACGGATAACACTATTCAACGATCAGTTTTTTAGGAAAATCTTGTGAAGCAATGTACACTCCAGGAATCGGATTTGCAAAAGGCTCGTAATCCTTAATGTATACACGAAGAATGAGCTCCTCCTCCAATTCTTCGACTTCATAGTCATGAAGAATACTTTGCGTGCATGCCATCTGGGTAACTGAACCATCGTATCCTTCCATTTGGAAGACAATCATTCCCTTCACTTCTTCTTCAAACGGAGTGCCGTTTAATTCTCCAGCAAGGACGAAAGAGCTATCTTTAAGAACTTCCACTTTGAGAATATCGTTTTTCAATGAAAGTTCATCTTCCCAATCGTATTTACGATTCAATTCAGAGGCTTCTCCATTGTTGTGCGTATCCGCATACTCTTGAGAAAAATCATCATTTAACTGAAATATGTGCGCTCTGAATTTCATGTAATTATTTATTTGCGTGTAAAGATAGAAAAAAAGACGTGTTCGTTCGATGTCGCTCAGTTGAAAACAAACTTTCACCTATTGCCTTCCCTATTTCATTCAAGTGACCTTAAAACCTGCATTTTTGATAGAAACATTCTATTCTAGCGCGTAATTCACCTCCAAAAAAAACTTAATTTCGCAGCTGATTTGTAAAAAGACGTTCAATGCACACATTAACCATCTCCAAAGGGAAAGAAAAGTTTCTAGACCGCCGGCATCCTTGGATTTTTTCTGGAGCAATCGCTTCTAACACAAGTCAAATTGACGATGGTGCCTTGGTGGAAGTACACGATAACCACGGAAACTTTTATGGAATAGGTTTCTTTCAGCCGGGTTCTATCGCTGTTCGGCTGATAAGTTTAGAGAACGTCTCAATTGATCAAGACTTCTGGAACAAAAAGATTGAAAATGCCGTTCAACTGCGCCTAGGGCTTGGATTAATAAATGAGGAGAATACGATTTGTCGATTAGTCCATGGCGAAGGAGATGGTGTTCCTGGCCTTATTGTAGACTTTTATAATGGAGTAGCTGTAATACAAGCACATGCTGTAGGTGTATTCCGAAATATACTGTTCATTGTTGAGGCGTTAAAATACGCACTTGGAGATTTATTGATTGCCGTTTATGATAAAAGTACTGAAACCCTTCCAACACGTATTGACTCTGTGAATGATTATGTGTTTGGTAGTTGTTCTACCCCCCACCTTGCCAAAGAAAATGGTCAAACATTTTCAATCGATTGGGTCTCGGGACAAAAAACAGGATTCTTTATTGACCAACGCGATAATCGCAGTCTCTTAGCCAAATATTCAGAAGGAAAGCGTGTGTTGAATACATTTTGTTATTCAGGAGGATTTAGCATATATGCCTTGAATGCGGGTGCAACGCTTGTTCACTCGTTGGACAGTTCAAAAAAGGCTATCGAATTGGTAGAACGCAATTTAGCTCATAATGCACACGCAGGAAAACACGAAAGCATTGTGGCTGACGCAGTGAAGTACATGAATGAACTAGGAGAAGCCTACGACCTCATTGTGCTCGACCCGCCTGCATTTGCAAAGCATATGAATAAACGTCACCAAGCCATCAAAGCCTACACACGATTAAATGCAAATGCAATCCGTCAAATCAAACCGGGAGGTATTATTTTCACATTTTCGTGCTCTCAAGTGGTCGACGCTTTTCAATTTCAAAAAGCTGTCATTGCAGCAGCTATTGAGTGCAAACGAAATGTTCGAATTCTCCACCAATTGCATCAACCGGCAGACCATCCTGTTAGCGCGTTCCATCCGGAAGGTAATTACCTAAAAGGATTAGTTATTCAAGTCGATTAAATGTTAGCCAATACTTACAAAACGATTTTGTCTGTTGCCTTGCCGCTAATGGTAGGTACTTTTATACAATCGATTGTAATGATTAGCGACGCAGCCATTTTAAGTCGCTATAGCATCACAAGTTTTGATGCAAGTGGAAACGCGGGGTTGATTTACATCACTTTATTTATGGGACTGTCTGGACTTGGTGATGCAGGTCAGATCATCATGGCGCGCCGAATAGGTGAAAAAAACATCAGTACACTCAATAGTGTTATTCAATCATCAATTGTTTTTAACTTGCTGATGGCTTCATTGTTTTTTGGCCTTGTATATTTCCTAGTTCCTCATCTCATTGATTCTATAGTGGTTGACGCCGACATTGCGCTAGAAGAAAAACGCTTTTTATCGGTTCGTGGGTTTGGCTTTTTTGTTGCCGCAATTTTTCTTTCTCTGAATGCTTTTTTCCTAGCGATTGGAAAAACATGGGTCATACTTTTCAGCACTATCACATTTGCGTTGAGTAATATCATCTTTGATTACCTACTCGTATTTGGTATCGGACCTTTTCCCGAATTAGGCATTGAAGGAGCCGCCCTAGCCTCTGTGATCGGGGAATTCATTGCTGTTCTGATGATGATTTCCATTATATTATTTGGAAGAACTGCCCGCCCCTATAATCTCTTTAAAAAACTGGAAGTAGCGCGCTATACGATCCGCAGGCTGCTTGAAGTAGGAGCGCCCTTAATGATTCAAGGATTTCTCGCCCTGGCAACTTGGACTGTCTTTTTCACATGGATTGAACAAATGGGGAGGTACGAATTGACAGTTTCACAGAATCTGCGATCTGTCTATTTCCTAGCGTTTGTGCCGATATTTGGCTTTGCTGCGACTACTAAAACCTACGTCTCGCAATACCTAGGGAGCAACAACTATAAAGAAATCAGAGGTGTCATTCGAAAAATACAATTGTTGTCATTATTGTTTTTGTTAGTAACGTTTCATGGCGCATTATTATATCCAACCTCGCTTATTTCGCTTATCAATCCTGCGGAAACGTACCTGGCAGAAAGCGGGACTGTATTGCGTATTGTTTTTGGCTCTATCCTTATTTATGCCTTCATGGCACCTTACTTTCAAACCATCAATGGTTCAGGAAATACACGAATCACTTTAATCATTGAAATCGTTGCCATCATTATCTACCTCGGATGTGCATACCTATTCATTAAAGTCCTAGGATGGGAAATAGCCGAAATTTGGACCGTTGAGTACATCTACTTTGGTTCATTGGGTGTATTTTCTTTATTTTACCTGCGCTTTTTCAATTGGAGAAAAAAGCTATTCTAACCGGATACGAATTAAAGTTTATGAAAAAAGAAGCATTGCGTATTGTTTTCATGGGGACTCCAGAGTTCGCCGTTACTATTTTAGATAAAATTTTTTCTGATGGCTATGAAGTTGTTGGATGCGTAACGGTTCCTGACAAACCTGCAGGACGTGGGCAAAAAATCCATGAAAGTGCCGTAAAGCAATATGCCGTGAAGAACAACCTTAACGTCCTACAACCCGAAAAACTAAAATCGGAGGATTTTATTCATGAACTTGAGAACTTACATGCGGATATATTCGTCGTAGTTGCTTTTCGTATGTTACCTAAAGTCGTTTGGAATATGCCCAAAATGGGAACATTTAATCTTCATGGATCGTTATTACCTGACTATCGAGGAGCAGCACCGATTAATTGGGCGGTGATAAATGGAGAGACCGAAACGGGTGTTACAACCTTTTTCCTCAACGAGGAAATTGATACTGGGGAAATCATTCTTCAAGACCGAATGACTATCGGTCCAAATGAAACAGCTGGAGAAGTACACGACAGAATGATGCACCTAGGCGCTAATGCAGTTGTCCGTACGTTGGAGTTACTGAGCAGTGGATCTTTCATTACCCAGCCTCAAGAAACCTCAGAATCGATAAAGAGCGCCCCAAAACTATTTAGAGAAAATTGCCGCATCGATTTTACCCAAGAAGGCATCGATGTCCACAACTTCATTCGAGGGTTGTCACCCTATCCTGCTGCTTGGACGGAAATTATACACAGTGAATCCGGAAACGTTAAAACACTCAAAATCTTCAACACTACTTGCGAAAAACAAGATTTACAATTCACAAGTCATTTTCAGCGTGAAGGAAAGCGTCTTTTTCTATCCCTAAAGGGGAGTAGATTAGAAATTCATGAGTTACAAGTCGAAGGAAAGCGAAGAATGTCTGCACAGGACTTTTTGCTTGGTTTCCCCATCGAGGAATGGAAAATACAGAACACCTCTATCAATTAGATAATTTGATTAATTTTTAATCAACTACTTGTTTTAATTTTAGTTTTTACGAAGTTGTAGTTTCGGCAATTAAAATTCGAGATTTATCGATGATTTTATTGATTTGAACCCATTTTAGCACTTCCCTTTTTGATGCCTATATTGTTTCTTAAATTCTAAAGAACATAACTAATAGAGCTAAAGACCCTTAAAAACAGGGCACTTATCCACATTTTGACAGAATTATCAACATTTTTTTGGTTTTTTTTGCCAAAACCCTTGTGTGGTATTGTTATTCGTATATATTTGTTCAGGTAAAAATTTTATAAACAAACAAAAACCAAAACTATGAACAAAGCAGAATTGATCGAAGCTATGGCTTCTTCAGCTGGATTGTCAAAAGCTGATGCAAAAAAAGCTTTAGACGGATTTATTAACGCGACTTCTTCAGCATTGAAGAAAGGAGATCGTATTTCTTTAATCGGATTCGGATCTTTCTCTATTTCTAAGCGTTCAGCTAGAACTGGAAGAAATCCACAAACTGGTAAAGAAATCAAAATCGCAGCTAAAAACGTAGTACGTTTCAAAGCAGGTGCTGATTTATCTAAAAACGTTAACTAATTAAGTCAACAATTTGGAAGGGAGCCTCGGCTCCCTTTTTTTGTTTGTATACTCTTTCTACTTTATGACCAAAGATGAACAATTACTCGAATTCTTCTATTCAATTATTACAGAATCAAAGCGCGCAAAATTCGATACAATAGCCGCCGAGCGCACACGGCACTTAACCGTTGTTATTGAAAATGTATACCAAGAACAAAATGCAAGCGCCATCGTACGGTCTTGCGATTGTTTCGGTATCCACGACATACATGCCATTGAGAAAGATAATTCGTTTAGCGTAAACAGAGAAATCGCAATGGGTGCCGGGAAATGGGTCAACATTGAACATCATCAAGACCCTAAATTCCCGACAACAACTGCATTAAATACACTTAAAGCAAGAGGATATCGCATTGTTGCGACAACCCCTCATGAGGAGGATACGACAATTGACGAATTAACTTTAGATCAACCAACTGCCCTCCTTTTTGGAACAGAAAAAATGGGGCTTTCGGAGGCCGCATTAGCACAAGCCGATGCTTTTGTGAAAATCCCGATGTACGGATTCTCAGAAAGTTTCAACGTTTCTGTTTCAGCCGCATTATGCCTTCATACATTACGCCAAAAACTTGAAAAAATGCCTCATGACCAATGGAAAATGACCAAGGAAGAGCAGGTAGAAATAAAATTAAATTGGTGTAGAAAAATCCTAAGAAACGCAGAAGCTTCAGAACGTGAATTTCTAAAATCTATCGAAGAATGAGTCCGGTGTTTTTATTTATTTTCAAGCGAACATGCTTAAAAATCCATTGAAAATTATAACTTTAGCGAAAATCAATAACAAAAATTCAAAAATATGGGTAAAGGAGATAAAAAGACAGCAAGAGGAAAACGTGTTATGGGATCTAGTGGTAAAGTTAGACAACGTAAATCTAAGACTGGATTTGTCGCGACTCCTAAATCTGCAGAAAAAGAAGAGGCACCGGTGAAAAAAGCGCCTTCTAAAAAAGCACCTGCTAAAAAGGCGCCTGCAAAAGCCGCTGCAGAGAAAAAGCCTGCCGCGAAAAAAACAACAACTGCTAAGAAAGCACCAGTAAAAAAAACAGCGCCGAAAAAAGAAGCGGACAAATAATCTATTGACATTATTAAGAATAGCTAAAGCTACCCTTTCAAAGGGTAGCTTTTTTTTTGATTTCCAGTTCATAATTGCACCAAGAATTACTCATTCTTATGTCCAAAGTTATTTTCACAAAAAAGCAGAAAACTTAAGATTAACATAACTTAGACATGCGTATTTAATTCTATATTTTTTTCATCTTTGTA
>JALQTG010000144.1 GCA_023264075.1 Crocinitomicaceae bacterium | reverse complement strand
GGGAGGATTTTCTCAATTAATTCATTCCCGAAATCCTCAGAAGCATCCTTTGGAAGTTCACACGGAAGATTATCCACTGCCATTACGGCAATCACTCCTTCTTTGGAATAATCGTCTTCTGATTCTGAAATTGGATTATACCCATAAATTGGATCAGCTATTGTGCTGGGACGAATCGTAGAAGCTACAGGGCCATCAATATCACAGGATATATCCGCAATTACAGAAGTTCGAATATCGCTCGCCTTTAAGTCTTCACGCGTAATTAAAAAAGGAGCTGTTGATTTCCAAAAGTGGCAAGCGACATACATATCTGCATGTCTTAAAAAACGAGGAAAAGTAGACACGTGTCCACGGCCATTGGAATAAAATTCCGCTTTATTAAACGGCTCACCATCTTCACGGGCATTGTAATCTTCCACGTTTAAATGGGTATACACGGGACCTGAAAATGATTCATTCAGGAACTCGTCGGGATCCACTTCTGTGATGGGTAATAAATCCAATATTTCACGGGCTCCATAACCAACACGACCAAATCCTGTTAACACAATCTTGGCATTATTTGGCAATTTCACTTTACTAAGTTCACCTTCCATCTCCTTACGATCAAAACATGCATGTGCAGGCTTTAACTGATAAAGATTGTGCTTTAATCCAAAGGTTCTAAAGCCATTGTAACAACCCACGATACCAGCATAACGACCAAAACCAATCAAACGTGATTTATTTTCGTCTGTTAATACTTCGTAATCCGTTAATTGAATTTTCTTTTCAACAATCGAACGCAACAGTTTTCGGTTATACGGTTGTTTCTTTATGGTATGTGAAAAGAAGAAAAACTGTTTTTCAGGAATGAGGTCTTCAATTTTCACCTCTTTTACGCCCATAATTATGTCACAATGGTGCAAATCATCAACCACCTTAACACCAAGGCGTTCATACTCCTCGTCTGAAAAAGCACGAATTGGACTTTTTTGTACATGCACCTCAACATTTTCAAATCTCTTCATGACTTGAACACATTGTGCTGGAGCTAATGGTACCCTTTTGTCTGGTGGAGTTTTTCCTTCCTTGATTACACCGATTGTAATACTCATAATTTATTTCGCGATTTCTACAAAAATAGTTTTAATCGCGATTTTTTAGTCCTAAAAACATGGAAAAATTGACGAAAATTAAATTAAAGTTTATTTTTTTGTACAAGTTGTCGATTGAGGGCTTATTTAGCGTAACTTCAGCAGTTCAGTGAAGCGATGGAAGATACACAGCTATTAAATTATATGAAATTCAAAGAGTAACAAAACAATTCAACAACTACGTCTGTTGTTGTTTTAAGGAATTAAATTATGATCAAGGAACCGAATCAATATAATGCGCTGACGCCAGAGGAAGAACGTGTCATTTTGCGAAAAGGCACCGAGCTTCCATTTACAGGCGAATACCTTAACAACAAGCAAGAAGGCACTTACGTTTGTCGCCAATGTGAAGCCCCCTTGTATTCCAGCACTGCGAAATTCAATTCGAATTGTGGATGGCCCTCATTTGATGACGAAATCACAGAAAATGTTACACGCGTGCCAGATCGTGATGGGCGCAGAACTGAAATTATTTGCACGAATTGCGGAGGTCATTTAGGACATGTTTTCTTAGGAGAGGGATTTACCGTAAAAAATACCCGTCATTGTGTAAATTCCGTATCAATTAAATTTGTTCCGAATACTAAATAACAAAGAGTAATTACCCTTTGGCTGTTGTTGACTTATCCAACACAGTATCCTCTGCAATGTCTTCACAACGTTCCCAAATCATTTCATCTAGAATTAGTAAAGCTGCCAGTGCCAATTGGGAATAGTTTTGAGAAGCATTTCCAAAATTCCCACCTCTTGAGGTCCACATAGTTTGAATCAAATTTACTCCTCCTTTTTCAGGCTTGATGACATTCATAACAGCGGCAACATTCCCTGCTCCAGCGTGATAGATGTGCAAGACAAACAAACGAAACCACAAATCATTTTCGTTAAACGCCACATTGTGGGCGTCCAAAATCTTACGCGCTTCAGGAATACATACTTTAGAGATTAAGCTTGCCGCACCTTTAGCACTTTTTTCAAAATCTTTGCGTTCATCCACATATTTATCTACTCGCAGTCCATGGCTTCGGGCAACTCCCGGCATTAACTGGAAAGGACCATAAGCTCCTACATTCGATTTAGCAATTTTACCTGGACTTTCAATCATTAGAATTGCTTGCGCATACCAAGGATCTACTCCAATTTCATTAAACACTGAAACTCCCTTTCCAACGCTGGGCAACACCGCTTCAAACTGGTAAAAATCATTCTTGCCGGTAGTCATAAATATTTTATCGGAGGACTCCAATCCTTTGATTTTTCGGATTGAGTCTCTGAACACATCTTTCGCTTCATCTGAAATTTTATTCCAATCCTTCACACTCATTTTTGCGACAATCTCTCTGTTTTTTGCAACATTAATGACACAGGAATCTGGTGACAATAGCATAATTTGCTTCCAAAACTGAGGATGCGCCAATGTGTCCCAACGTTCAGAATATAGTTGTGACGCATCAATAATAGACAACGGTATGGTATCGTTCAGCTTTCGCATCTCCACGAGTTCATGCGACCATAAGCTGCTGGATTCCTCAGGAATAGAATCTTTCTCTATTGCCAGTGACGAACACGAAACACAGAGTAAACAAAGTGATTTTAAGAAATAACGCATAGTTTGAGCAAGTTCATACGAAAATAACGTTTTTTGCGAAAAACGGTTACTTGCTTTTTGAAACTTATTAACTAAGGCTTGTATAAAGCATCTATCAAGGGTGTCATTTCCACATCCTTTTCAGAAATTTTATTGCCTGCATCATGCGTAGTTAGTGAAATCTTCACAAAACGATAGTCATGTATAAAAATATCTGGGTGGTGTTTTCGCGCTTCAGCAAGCTCTGCCAATTTATTGACAAAAGTTAGTGCTTCCTGAAAATTATCAAATTCAAATTCGTTGGTTAAGCAATTATCGTTTGCACTCCACATTACCATCCTTTTTCGGTAAGAATCGCTTTCATTTGTAGCTGAATCTGCTGTGCGCTCTCCGTTGCTTTTTCAGCAAAATCTTCTCCATTTGAAGCATAAATGATACCCCGAGAAGAATTCACAAGCAGTCCACAATCCTGGTTCCATCCGAAGTTAGCAACATCCTCTAGACTTCCTCCTTGTGCTCCTACACCAGGAACTAGAAAGAAATGATGAGGTACAGACTTCCGCACATGCCCAATGCCTTCGGCGCGCGTCGCCCCCACTACGTACATCATATTTTCAGGACTTCCCCACTTTTCCGTGGTCTTCAATACTTTTTCATACAATTTCTCCCCTGTGATGTCCGTCAAGAACTGAAAATCCAACGCTCCCTTATTGGAAGTTAACGCCAACACGATCACCCATTTATCTTTGAATTCCAAAAATGGAGTAATCGAATCCTCGCCCATATAGGGTGCAATCGTCACAGCGTCAAAATCCAAATATTCAAAAAATGTTTTCGCATAATAGCGGGACGTATTTCCAATATCTCCTCTTTTTGCATCCGCAATAGTGAATATATTTTCAGGGATGTAATCCAATGTTTTCTTCAATGATTCCCACCCCTTTGGTCCTAGGCATTCATAAAAAGCAATATTTGGTTTATACGCTACACAATACTCTTTCGTAGCATCAATAATCGCCTTATTGAACTCAAAAATCGGATCTTCCGTGTTCTTCAAGTGTGCAGGGATTTTATCGATGTCGGTATCTAACCCAACACACAGGAACGATTGTTTCCTTTTTATTTCTGCGATTAACTGCTCTTTATTCATAATTTTCTCTTCAACGGTAAGGTTTATGCCTCCCCTTTCATCTTCTCAGCATTCTCTGCCAATTTTAAGGCATCGATCATTTCTTGGATGTCTCCGTTCATAAACGCCGATAAGTTATAAATGGTTTTATTAATACGGTGATCCGTAATACGACCTTGCGGATAATTGTACGTTCGTATTTTTGCAGAACGGTCTCCAGTGGACACCAACGACTTTCTATGTTCAGCGCGCTCCGCATTAACTTGTTCCAACTTTTGCTGGTACAAGCGTGACCGTAAAACTGTAATCGCCTTCTCTAAGTTTTTATGTTGCGAACGTCCATCCTGACATTCAACCACAATTCCAGTAGGTATGTGCGTCAAACGAATGGCCGATTCTGTCTTGTTTACGTGTTGACCACCAGCTCCAGATGCTCGAAAAGTATCTCGTTTTACGTCGGTCATATTTAAATCGATGTCTACTTCTTCCGCTTCCGGCATCACCGCCACAGTAATTGCTGAGGTATGCACGCGACCTTGAGACTCTGTTTCAGGAACGCGTTGTACGCGGTGCACTCCAGATTCGAATTTCAATGTCCCGTAAACACCTTCTCCTTCCACATTCATGGTGATTTCCTTGTACCCTTTAGTACTACCTTCATTGGAGTTAATTAACTCCACTTGGAAGCCACGTTCTTTGAAGTACATGGTATACATGCGGTAAATATCTTCCACGAAAATACATGCTTCATCCCCTCCTGTTCCAGCGCGTAATTCGAGAATAACATTCTTATCATCCTCTGGATCTTTAGGTATCAGCATCATGCGGATTTCTTCTTCCATCGCTGGACGTTGGTGCTCTAATTCATCCAGTTCCATTTTTGCCATTTCGCGCATTTCCGGATCCGTTTCCGCCGCCAACAACTCCTTTGAAGACTTGATGTTATCGAGTACATTTTTATACTCTTTATAGATGCGCACCACATCTTCCAACTCCTTATATTCTCGGTTCAGCTTTACATAACGCGGCATATCGGAAATAATATCCGGATCCACGATCAAGCGACCTACTTCAACAAAACGATAATTAATCGCCTCTAATTTTCCTATTAAATCTTCCATTAAAGATTAGTAAATGAATTCACCATACGGCGAACGAATCGTTAATTTCTTGGTTTCACTTTCTTCCACGCGCCCCACGATTTGTGCATCCACGCCAAATGATTCCGAAATGGCAATAATATCTTGCGCAATTTCTTTTGGAACGTAAAGCTCCATGCGGTGCCCCATATTAAACACTTTATACATTTCTTCCCACGCTGTACCCGACTCTTTTTGAATGGCTTCAAAAAGCGGAGGGATAGGAAAGAGATTGTCCTTCACCACATGCACGTTATCCACGAAATGAAGCACTTTTGTTTGAGCCCCACCCGAACAATGCACCATTCCATGCACATGCTCACGATGCGAATCTAAAATCTTTTTAATAATTGGAGCGTACGTGCGTGTTGGCGACAACACTAATTTACCAGCGTCGATAGGTGCTCCAGCCACCTCATCCGTTAATTTATATGAGCCACTGTACACCAAATCATCCGGCACCGTAGGATCAAAACTCTCTGGATATTTCTCTTTCAAGTACTTATGAAAAACATCATGTCGCGCTGATGTTAGTCCGTTAGAACCCATTCCTCCGTTATAACCTGTTTCATAGGTTGCTTGACCAGAAGATGAGAGTCCTACAATAACATCGCCCGCTTGAATGCGTGCATTATCGATGACTTCATTGCGTTTCATGCGACACACCACTGTAGAATCTACAATAATTGTACGCACCAAATCTCCCACATCAGCAGTTTCCCCGCCGGTTGAATAGATTCCGATTCCCAATTCTCTCAATTGCTCTAAGAGCTCCTCAGTACCGTTAATCAGGGCCGCAATTACCTCTCCAGGAACAAGGTTTTTATTTCTTCCAATCGTAGAAGATAAGAGAATATTTTCTGTTGCACCAACGCAGAGTAAATCATCAATATTCATGATCAGCGCATCCTGTGCAATTCCTTTCCACACTGAAATATCCCCTGTTTCTTTCCAATACATATATGCCAGTGAGGACTTTGTTCCTGCACCATCTGCATGCATCACAACACAGTAATTGTTGTCTCCAGTCAACAAATCTGGAACAATTTTACAAAATGCCTTAGGATAAAGTCCTTTGTCAATCGACTTGATTGCGTTGTGAACGTCTTCTTTCCCTGCGGAAACGCCTCTCAGGTTATATCGGGTATCAGCCATAATTTTTATTGAAGTTGCAAAGATAGGAAAAAGACGGTAAGAATTTACGCCTTGCGTATTTTAAGGAAAATGACATTTCTCTGGCGTAAACCCATTATATTGTGTCATTTCCATTGCCATTCGATCGTTCATAACTGCAAAATGAGTTCTACTTAAAATTTTGTGGTTAAATTAGTTGCTTGCTAAAAAATAAACTATGAAATTGAATTCCTTTACTCTTGTTGCTGCCGTCTTACTTGCCTCCTTGGCATTCGGACAGAAAAAGTCAACAAGCACTGCTAAAACCAATGAATTAAAGTCCTCCCATTTATCGGGTATGAAGTTCAGAAGTGTAGGACCCGCATTTATGTCTGGTCGAATTTCCGACATCGCGATTCATCCATCGAATGAAAACGTGTGGTACGTAACCGTTGGTTCGGGAGGAGTATGGAAAACAGAAAATGCAGGAACAACGTGGTCTGCTATTTTTGAAAAGCAAATTTCTTACGCAACGGGATGTGTGACTCTAGATCCTTCAAATCCAGAAATTGTCTGGGTAGGAACAGGAGAAAACAATGGTGGACGTCATATTGGTTATGGTGATGGAATCTACCGCAGCGAAGACGGTGGAAGTTCTTGGAAGAACATGGGACTAAAAGCTTCCGAGCACATTTCGAAAATTATTGTTCACCCGAAGAACTCCAACATCGTTTGGGTAGCAGCTCAAGGACCACTCTGGTCGTCTGGCGGTGATCGCGGGATTTACAAAACAACCGATGGCGGAAAAACGTGGGAACACGTACTTTCTGTTGATGAATGGACAGGAGCAACCGACTTGCTGCTTGACCCAAGAAACCCGAACGTACTTTATGCGGCGACTTGGCAGCGTCAACGAACCGTTGCAGCCTATATGGGAGGTGGACCAGGAAGTGGAATTTACCGTTCACGTGATGGTGGAAAAACATGGGAAAAGCTCACTAACGGCCTTCCATCCTCAAATATGGGAAAAATTGGTTTGGCTATGTCTCCCCAACAGCCTGATGTACTTTATGCTGCGATAGAATTGGACCGTCGCAAAGGTGGAGTTTATCGCACGAGTAACCAAGGTGGCAGCTGGACAAAAATGTCGGATGCCATCGCTGGAGGAACAGGGCCTCACTATTACCAAGAGTTGTATGCTTGCCCACATAATTTTGACCGCATCTATTTTGCGGATAATTACATGCAAATTTCCAACGACGGTGGAAAAACATTCGTACGTATGAACGAAAGCACGAAACACGTCGACAATCACGCGGTAGCTTTTCGAAAATCAGATCCTAATTACGTGTTAGTAGGAACTGATGGCGGACTTTATGAGTCGTACGACCAGACCAAAACATGGAATTTCATAGGGAACCTACCCTTAACTCAATTTTATAAGGTGGCGCTCGACGATGCCGCTCCGTTTTACAATATATTTGGGGGAACACAAGACAACAATACACAAGGCGGTCCATCGCGCACTGACAATGTGCACGGAATTCGCAATTCAGACTGGTTCGTTGTACTGGGAGGAGATGGTCACCAACCTGCTACTGAGCCAGGAAATCCAAACATCGTATACGCCCAGTGGCAGCAAGGTAATTTAATGCGTCATGACCGATTAACAGGAGAGAATGTGTACGTTCAACCACAGCCTGACCTCGGCGACCCCATCGAGCGTCACAACTGGGATGCACCAATCTTAGTGAGTCCACACAATCCTGCACATCTTTATTTTGCCTCTCAGCGGGTGTGGAAATCAACCGATCGCGGTGACTCTTGGACGCCAATTTCAAAAGATTTAACAAAGAACATTGAGCGTTTGGAGACCCCGATTTTCGGCAAACAACAAAGCTGGGATAATCCTTGGGACGTTTATGCCATGTCCAATTACAGCACTATCACTTCCCTTGCTGAGTCACCAAAGAAGGCAGGTCTTATTTATGCTGGTACAGACGACGGATTGATACAAGTGACCGAAAACGGTGGACAAAATTGGCGCAAAATCGATGTAGGTCAGCTTCCGGGTCTACCTGCCACTGCTTTTGTAAATGACATAAAAGCTGATTTATACGACGAGAATACAGTATATGCCGTATTTGACAATCATAAATATGGAGATTATGAGCCATACGTTTACAAGAGTGCTGATAAAGGAAAGACATGGGTATCACTCGTGAACAACTTACCTGAAAAGCACTTATGCTGGCGAATTGTTCAAGATCACAAGGAAAAGAATTTACTGTTTTTAGACCATTCCGGAAGCATTAGTTTTTTAACAGCTTCATGTTGTTCGTTACTAACTCCAAACGCAAACTTAGTAGCTTCTGTCATCGCCACACCACCTGATAACCCTATTGTCGTTGCACCTGCTAAACGTTGATATCCTCTTTTAACTAAAACTTCGTTTCCTGAAAATATTTCTCCTCTAGCTCGTATGAGAGAGTGATACATATTTCTAAACTGTTCAGCATGAAAAGAGAAAAAGTTACCAATCGGTAGTTTTCTTAGTCCTTTTGCAGCAGGAGCTACCAAAGAATATGTTGGCATAGTATTACGAATAATTTCTGCAGCTTCTTGTTTTAAAAGATCATCTGTTTTTCTTTGAGCAACAGGTAAAATGTCATTAGCTTGTTTTAATGTTTGTAGTTCTTTATTAAATCCAGCAATTCTCCATAAATCATCTTCAGCAACATATAACTTTTCTGCAAACTTTGCAACACTTAGTGCTTTTGTTTTACC
>JALQTG010000094.1 GCA_023264075.1 Crocinitomicaceae bacterium | reverse complement strand
CAGCAGCTTGGGTCATGTTGCGTGGTACACAAACGTACATTCCTCTCAAAGCATTGATAATCATTCCCATTGGACTTCCCGAATGCCAGATGCCCTCCAGTCGATGGCCACGTGTACGAATAATCAATGGGGCTTTTTGTCCACCTTTCGTTCTATATTGAACAGTTGCCAGGTCATCTGACATGATTTGAATCGCATACAATAAGTAATCAAGGTATTGAATTTCTGCAATTGGACGTAATCCGCGCATTGCCATTCCAATTCCTTGACCTAAAATGGTGCACTCTCGGATTCCAGTATCAGAAACTCTCAATTTGCCATACTTTTCTTGCATGCCTTCCATAGACTGGTTTACGCCTCCGATTTTACCTGTATCTTCCCCAAAAGTTAGGATTTCAGGATGTTTAGCAAAAAGCACATCGAAATTATCACGTAAAACGATGCGTCCATCCTCAATACGGCCATCGTTGTCATATTGAGCTGGTACATGAGGTATTTGAAGCGCATTTTTTTCAGACGAACTATGAAGTTGACTACTGTAACGATCAAAATTAACGTCAATATTTTGTTTGAGCCAATTGATGAGGGCAGTGCGCTCGGCATTCTTTTCCCCTTTTACCAATCGAATAACACTTCTGACGGTGTTGAAAATATCTTTACGAATCGGTTCAAATGCCTTTTCTAATGTTTCAACTTCTTTCAGAATGAACGGTTTGTTTGGACTCTTCTCAGCGACAGCTTTCATGAGGGAAAGCGCAGTTGCAATATCTCCTTTTATGGAGTCCGTAAAATCTTTCCAAGCTTGATTTTTCTGATCGCGTACAGATTTTTTTGCTGCCTTTTCGATGTCCTCTAACTCTTCAGCAGTAGCTAATACTTCTCCGTTTTCTCCTTTGAAATTCAAGATGAACTCTTTGAATTTCACAATACAATCGAAATCCTGCTCCCATTGCATACGTTCAGCAGACTTATATCGCTCGTGTGATCCCGAGGTAGAATGCCCCTGGGGTTGGTTCACTTCTTGAACATGAATCAATACGGGTACGTGTTCTTCTCGGGCAATTTTTACGGCTTTTTCATAAGTCGCGCACAAGTGTGGATAATCCCATCCTTTTGTTGTGAATATTTCAAATCCCGGTTTGTCTTTTGTACGTTGAAACCCAGCCAAAGCTTCAGAAATACTCTCCTTAGTAGTTTGGTATTTTTTTGAAACTGAGATTCCATAACCATCGTCCCAAACGGACATAACCATAGGTACTTGAAGTACACCCGCGGCGTTCATTGTTTCCCAAAATGGACCTTCTGACGTACTCGCGTCGCCTATTGTTCCAAAAGCAACCTCATTTCCTTTTGACGAAAATTTGTTGAAATACGGATTGTCGTGCAATAATTCATTATGTCTGAATATTTTTGACGCTTGTGCTAAACCTAATAATCGTGGCATTTGACCTGCAGTAGGAGAGATGTCAGCAGAACTATTGCGTTGTTCCATCAGATTTTTCCATTCTCCCTTTTCGTCCAACGAACGTGTAGCATAATGACCGCCCATTTGTCGACCGCCAGAAGCAGGCTCTTTCTCTATGTCCGTGTGCGCATAAAGTGCTGCAAAATACTGTTGAACATTCAATTCTCCAATAGCCATCATGATCGTTTGATCACGATAATAACCACTACGGAAATCACCATTTTTGAATTGTTTGGCTAAAGCGATTTGAGCAATCTCCTTTCCATCTCCAAAAATTCCAAACTTCGCTTTTCCGGTAAGTACCTCACGGCGTCCGAGTAAAGAAGCTTCTCTTGATAGACAAGCGAGCTGATAATCAGCGATTACTTCTGATTTAAAGCCTTGAAAATCGATGGATTCATCTGCTTGTGTAGGTGTTTCTTTTGACATGGAGCGTTGTATTTTGCCTCGCGAAAATAACAAAAAACGATGAAATCTGTGCGCCGAAGGTGTTAAAGTTTGCGCAAGGGACATTCGGTTATTTTAGCTGTGTTGAGAGTCTGTTTAAAAATCATCGCTTTCATTCGATTGTGTACCAGGCTTGTTTCTTGGGTGATAACTAATAATGGCTTCTCGAATGTAGGATTTGTCGAGATGCGTGTAGATTTCTGTTGTAGTAATCGATTCATGGCCTAGCATTTCCTGAACGGCGCGCAAATTTGCTCCACCTTCAATTAAATGGGTGGCGAAGGAGTGCCGGAAGGTATGAGGGCTAATCGTTTTTTTGAGACCAATTGATTCTGCAAGTTGTTTTACGATGGTGAAAATCATTACTCGCGTAAGGTAACGCCCCCTTCGGTTTAAAAAAATAAAATCTTCAAACCCCTTTTGCACAGGAGTCGAAAGACGAGCTCCTTGAACGTAGAGGCTGATCTCCTTTTCCACAGAAGGACTCACAGGAACCAGTCGTTCCTTATTGCCTTTGCCGACAACGCGAATAAATCCTTGTTGAAAATAAGTATCTGAAAATTTAAGCTGGATAAGTTCGCTTACACGTAAGCCGCAACTGTACAGCGTTTCAATGATTGCTTTATTCCGATGGCCCTCTGGTTTGCTCAAATCAATCGCTGCTTGAAGTCGATCGATTTCTTCAATGGTTAGGAAAACAGGAAGTTTCGTTCCTACGCGAGGAAGTTCAAGTAAGTCAGAAGGATCCTCTGTAAGGTCATCTTCTAATAGTAAGAATTGATAAAATTGTTTAATGCCACTTACAATCCTTGCTTGACTTCGGGCACTCAGTCCGAGCTCATAAAGGTCAGTGAGGAACGCTTTGAGGTGAGCCAGTCGAATTTCTTCCGGACCTACATGCAACGGTTCGGCGAAATCCTTCAATTTTTGAATGTCACTCTGATAGGCTAAAATTGAATTAGCGGCTAACCCTTTTTCAATTTTTAGGTAGCTTACATAATTCTTAATTTTTCGTTCCCAAGCTGTTGCCATAGCTTGTGAATATACAAATTGAACGATGAAATTTGTACATTTGTAAGAATAAAATAACAACAGTATGAAACTCCTGATTATTAATGGTCCCAACCTCAATCTATTAGGGAAACGAAACCCCGAAGTATATGGTACAGTTAGTTTTGAGGAGCACCTCACAAAAATACATCGGAGCAATTGTACATTGGAATGTGTTCAATCCAACCTGGAAGGAGAAATCATTGACCAACTGCAAAATTCAGGTGCTGACGGAATCATATTAAATGCAGGAGGGTATACGCACACTTCTGTAGCCATTCGAGATGCTGTCGAGGCCATTAAAACTCCCGTTGTTGAGGTACACATCTCGAATATCGCTGCGCGCGAGTCTTTTCGACACAAGAGTCTGATTAGCCCAGTTGCGATAGGGTGCATTTTTGGGTTTGGTTTGAAGGGATATGAGTTGGCCATTGATTATTTTCTGAATCATCATCAAGTGTAACTATAGTTGCATTTTTTGCCAATTACATCGTGTAATTTTGAAGAATGAAAATAAAGTCCTTAATCAAAAAATATTGGCTAACAGCTGTTGGTGTATTTCTTGGCGCATTAATCGGTTGGGTATATTGGTATAACATCGGTTGTGAAAATGGCCTATGCGCGATTAAATCAGATCCGTGGAACATGACGTTGTACGGCGCCCTGATGGGCGGGTTAGTTTCTGATATGTTGAAAGGATTGAAGTGGTTTAAGTCTAGGTGATATGAACATTAAACAAGCACTAAGAATAGGTACAGTTATAGATGTCCGCTCCTACGTCGAATTCTCTGGAGGTTCAGTTGTAGATGCCATAAATATTCCATTACCTGAATTGACGCATCGAATCGATGAGTTAAAAGAGCTAAAATCCCCATTGATACTCTGCTGTGCTTCTGGAAACAGAAGTGGTATGGCTACTCAACAATTAGCACATCTTGGGATTGATTGCATAAACGGTGGATCTTGGATGACAGTGAACTATCACATGTCGTGCATTCAGGAAGAAGGATAATAGGTTATCTCCGCCTTATTTTCATTGATTCGATTTACCACGTTATTATTCTCTTAAGAAATAGAATCAATATTATTTTTCATTATTTTAGGTAAAAATTATGGAAATCTGTTTTTTGTTACCCTATAAATTAGCGTGTAACAAAAAGACGATTTCTCAGTAAGACTTAAAAGGTGATTTTAAAAATACTGCAGAAATATGGTCAATTTTCCGATGAGGATTTGGTAAAACGTTACCGGTCTTCGAAGGATGTCTATTATTTGGCAATTCTTTTTGAGCGCTATACTGAAATGACGGCAACGTTGAGCATGAGTTATTTAAAAAATGAAATGGATGCTCAGGATGCCACCATGGAGTGTTTTGAATTGTTGGTGACTGATTTCCCAAAAGAGCCGATTAAGAACTTCGGTGGTTGGTACTATACCGTGGTAAGAAATTACCTGTTAAAGGTAAAACGCCAAAAGCAAAAGGAAAATGGTGTTGATTTGATTGAGGGTGTCTACGATAAAGCAGACGAAGACCAATTAATGAAGGAACTGTTTGAAGATTGCTTAAAAAATAGGGAAGAGGTTTTAGCGAACGCGTTTAATGCCTTAAAACCGATTCAAAAGGAGTGCGTTGAGCTTTTTTATCTCAAAGGTTATTCCTACCAACAAATATGTGATG
Source organism: Crocinitomicaceae bacterium (assembly GCA_023264075.1). Taxonomy (GTDB): domain Bacteria; phylum Bacteroidota; class Bacteroidia; order Flavobacteriales_D; family Crocinitomicaceae; genus JALQTG01. The sequence goes on along the minus strand of JALQTG010000094.1, from coordinate 394 downwards.
AATTGAACCTTACTGATAAAGAGGTGAAGAGTCATATTCAAAACGGTAAACGAAAAATGAAAATTACTTTAGAAGATAACGATGTCAATTCAATCAATGAAATATCATAATTTGCCTACCGCAAAACAGATAGATGCCTATAATTCAGGTAGGATGTCTGTCGGAGAGCGCAAATGGATGGATTCCATGATTAAGCGAAATCCGTTTGTGAAGGAATCTGTAGAGGCTGCTAAAACAGCGGATATGGGAGCTGTGGCAAGAATATCTTCTCACGTTAGTACGCATGTAACAGCAAGCTATTTGACGAAGGTAGGATTCTGGTCGAAGTACGGCGGATGGATTAGCTTTGGCTCTGTTGTTGTTCTTCTAGGTTTGGGAGCCTTTTTTGGACCAG
>JALQTG010000072.1 GCA_023264075.1 Crocinitomicaceae bacterium | reverse complement strand
AACAACGAAGCCCTTAATAAAGAGGCATTCATTCAACTTTACACGACCAACTCAGAATATTATTTTGTAGCGAAATAAAACTTCGTAACCTGCAAAACTATTTCCATCCTATTCTGTTTTTGATAATAAGATGAATTGCGTACCTTTGCGCAAAATAAACAGAAAATTAGTTTAAATGAGTAATACACAAGAAAGACTTGCTTACAAGGTAAAAGATATCAGCCTTGCGGAGTATGGAAGAAAAGAAATTAAATTAGCAGAAGCTGAAATGCCAGGCCTAATGTCGTTGCGCGAAGAGTTTGGTGCTTCAAAACCTTTAAAGGGAGCGCGTATCGCTGGTTGTTTACATATGACCGTTCAGACAGCTGTGTTAATCGAAACATTGGTTGAATTAGGAGCAGACGTAACTTGGTCGTCATGTAACATTTTCTCAACCCAAGATCATGCTGCTGCTGCTATTGCTGCTGCTGGAATTCCAGTTTATGCATGGAAAGGAATGAACGAAGAAGAGTTTGACTGGTGTATCGAGCAAACATTATTTGCGTTTAAAGACGGGCAACCATTAAATATGATTTTGGATGATGGCGGTGACTTAACAAACATGGTTTTTGACCGTTATCCAGAATTGACAAAAGACATCAAAGGATTGTCTGAAGAGACTACTACAGGTGTTCACCGTTTATACGAACGTATGAAGAATGGAACACTAGTAATGCCTGCAATCAACGTTAATGACTCAGTAACTAAATCAAAATTTGATAACAAATATGGATGTAAAGAATCGCTTGTAGATTCTATTCGTCGTGCTACTGATACAATGATGGCTGGTAAAGTTGCTGTTGTTTGTGGATACGGAGATGTTGGAAAAGGATCAGCTGCTTCGTTGAGAGGTGCTGGTGCGCGTGTAATCGTTACTGAAATCGACCCAATTTGTGCACTTCAAGCTGCAATGGACGGTTTTGAAGTGAAGAAACTAGATACAGTTGTTGGAAGAGTTGACATCGTAGTAACAACTACTGGAAACAAAGACATCGTTGTGGATCGTCATTTCAAAGCAATGAAAGACAAAACAATCGTTTGTAATATCGGCCACTTTGATAATGAGATTGACGTTTCTTGGTTAAACAACAATGCTCAAAACAAAACAGAGATCAAACCACAAGTAGATCTATACGAGTTGGGCGGTAAGGAAATCATTCTTTTGGCGGAAGGTCGCTTGGTAAACCTTGGTTGTGCTACAGGTCACCCATCATTTGTAATGTCTAATTCTTTTACGAACCAAACGTTGGCGCAAATTGAATTGTGGAATAATTCTGCGAATTATAAGAACGAAGTATATATGCTGCCGAAACATTTAGATGAGAAAGTAGCAAAACTTCATTTAGCGAAAATCGGAGTAGAATTGGAAACATTATCGAATGATCAAGCTGAGTATATCGGTGTAACTGTAGAAGGACCTTATAAGCCAGAACATTACCGTTATTAATCTCTATTCATACATAAAAAAAAGTGGGGGCATGCTCCCACTTTTTTTATACCTTATATTTTCTTCCGTTCTATTAAGACTTAGTCCAAGAAACACCATCTTTACTATCCTTGACTACAATGCCAGCTTGCGCCAGTTTGTCTCGGATCGCATCAGAAGTAGCCCAATCTTTTGTTTCTCGTGCATTTTGCCGCATTGACAATACCAATTCCATTACTATATCAAGACTATTATCTCCTGCCACAGCTAGTTCTTTCAACCCTAAGACGTCAAAAATAAAGGCGCGCATTTCCGATAACAGAATCTCTTTATCCGCTTGACTGATTGTTGCTGTTTTCGCATTTACGGCATGAATATATTTTACTCCATCAAACAGGTGAGCAATCAAAATTGGGGAGTTAAAATCATCGTTCATTGCGTCATAGAAAGATGATACTAACTGCTGCACATTCTGACTGGACGCAGCCGAAGTAGGTAAGCCTTCCAATAAATTGAGTCCTTCCATCAAACGTATAAACCCTTTTTCCGAAGCATTTAATGCCTCAGAGCTGAAATCAAGTGTACTTCTGTAATGCGCTTGCATCATAAAGAACCTAACAACAATGGGGTCATACGCTTTTTCTAATAAATCATTCTCGCCAGAAAAAAGTTCAGCTGGAAGCAATGTGTTTCCAGTTGACTTACTCATTTTCTTGCCATTCAAGGTAAGCATATTAGCATGCATCCAGTAACGAACAGGCTTAACTCCAGTGGCAGCTTGTCCTTGTGCAATTTCACACTCATGATGAGGGAATTTCAAATCCATTCCTCCTCCGTGAATATCAAATTGTTCGCCCAAATATTTTGTGCTCATCGCCGAACATTCAAGATGCCAACCAGGAAAACCAACCCCCCATGGCGAAGGCCATTTCATAATATGTTCCGGCTTTGCGTTTTTCCAAAGTGCAAAATCCAACGCACTTCGTTTTTCATCTTGTCCATCCAAATCCCGTGTACCCGCAATTAGATCTTCAATCTTTCTTCCCGAAAGCTCTCCATACGCTTCTTGAGCATTGTATTTCTCAACATCAAAATAAACTGAGCCATTCACTTCGTATGCCAATCCTTTGGAAAGAATCTTTTGAATCATATCAATTTGTTCAAGAATATGACCTGTAGCTGTTGGCTCTATACTTGGTGGAACATTGTTGAACCTATTTAATATAGTGTGAAAATCAACCGTGTATTGCTGAACAATTTCCATGGGTTCCAACTGCTCTAATCGTGCTTTTTTTGCAATCTTATCTTCTCCTTCATCCGCATCATTTTCCAAATGACCTGCATCAGTAATATTTCTGACATACCTAACTTTATATCCAAGGTACCGCAAATAACGGTATACCAAGTCAAAAGAAATGAATGTACGGCAGTTACCCAAGTGAACGAAGCTATAAACCGTGGGACCACAAACATACAAGCCTACAAACTCACCGTTTAGTGGCGTGAACACTTCCTTTTTTCGGGTCAAACTATTATAAATAGCTAAATTATTTTTTTTTGATTCCATGAAATCTCCTGAAGGCACGAAGATAGAAAGAAAAATTCAAAGGCTAAATATCAGGTGCAATTGGTTTGATGCAAAGGTTAGCTTCCCCAAAAAACGAAACGTTTAAAAATATAGTTCATAAAAAAGTCTTAACTTGTTTTTTTCAATGATTTAATTAATTATAAATTAGATTTTATTCTTAGTTCTTAAGGCAACCTCCATGAATTTTAAAACGTCTCATGCCTATAAGTGAAATTTGCAAAATTGCTATTCATTGTTAATTTTAAATTTATGAAATTTATTCTTTTAAGTACGGTAATAATAAGTAGTTTAACTTTTGGGCAGGCCTCTGGGACTTTCTTCGAAATTAAAAACGTAGGGACTTTATACAGTTCCAAACAACTCGATTCTGCAATGGTAGCCGCTGATTTCTGTCATTTCTTTTTCGAAGATAAAAGACGCGTAATGAATTTTAGTGATGGTTCGGTTGTAGAGCTATTGCAAAAAGGAGAATTAGTAGGATACGAAGATGCTTGCTTTGTTTCGTCAGCAAACCAAAGATCGAATGAGTATTGGGAAATTTCTTCTACAGGTACATTAATTAGAAGATTACAAACACGCGGAAAATAATATTACAATGAACAATTACAGATATTTTTTACTTTTTTTCTCTTTCGTTATTTCTATCTCATCTTTTTCGCAAGGAGATGATTGTTTTAATGCAACTTCATTGGGAACTTTACCTGCCCCACCGGCATGTGCAACTGGAGGACCTGGAAACACTTTAACATACAACGGAACTACTATTGGAGCGACAGCTGAAAATCCGTATTCCGCATTAACGTGTATGGATGCACCGGCGGCAGATGTATGGGTGAGTTTTACTTCAACAGGAAATGAATTAGACCTGAATTTCACTTCTGGATTGGGAGATGCTAACATTGGTCTTTATACTGGAACTTGTGGGGCTTTAGTTGGATTATTTTGTGAAGCGAGTAATAATGGAAGTATCAGCACTGTGCTCACTCCAGTTGTAGCAGGAGAAACCTATTACTTGCAAATCAGTGGTCAAAATGCGACTGATTTTGCAAATTTTACGTTAGAGTTAGCTTCAATTAACAACTGTAATATTTGTTTGGATGGTGCCTCAGTAACCACTAATCCTGCCCCAACAAATGGTTTTTATTTACCGAATACTACAGTAGAAGTTTGTGTTGTCATAGATAGCTACAATGAAATCGCAGCGAACTG
>JALQTG010000065.1 GCA_023264075.1 Crocinitomicaceae bacterium | reverse complement strand
CGCACCATCCCTCGTTTGTCTCCATTGGGTGCAGACAATACTTGGCCAATTTCACCTAATAGTGTTTCGCGGGAGAGGCCAGCTTTGGTGACGTCCTTGGACAAGGGTTTAAGAAAGCGGAACCAAGCGACGGACTTAGCGAAGTCGAAGTGAGCAACGAACCCCGGCGCTCTCGATACAACCTCCTAACGTCGGTCACTCGATCACCTGGGATTATTGTTTCAAAATAAAAATTTAGTAAAGAACAACGAACATTTACCCTGAGCCTGTCGAAGGGACGAACCACGAACCATGCAACAACAAACTAAATGACAACAGAACACTTCGATAACATCATCCAACCCCGAAAAAATCTTCTCGATCTCCGGCTAAAGGAACTCATTCGTTATTACGACCTACTCGTTCTTTTCGTGAAACGGGACATCGTAGTCACCTACAAACAAACCATCCTTGGACCGCTTTGGTTTTTTATACAACCCATTTTAACAACGCTGGTATTTACTGTAGTCTTCGGAAACATTGCAGGAATCCCAACAGATGGAATCCCTCAACCCTTGTTCTATATGTCTGGTATTGTAATTTGGAATTTTTTCGCTGACTGTTTCATGAAAACGTCGAATACCTTCGTGACGAATGCAGGGCTATTTGGGAAAGTTTATTTTCCGAGAATCATTCAGCCACTTTCTGTAGTAATTTCGAATGGATTGAAATTTCTAATTCAATTTGGACTATTTTTAATCTTGTATGCTTACTATCTGATCAAAGGGGTTCCAGTAACACCGAATGGATATATCTTGTTGTTTCCATTTTTATTAGTACTCATGGCGCTTTTAGGTTTAGGCTTTGGATTAATCTTCAGCTCCCTTACTACAAAATACCGCGATTTAACATTTTTGATCCAATTCGGAGTTCAGTTACTCATGTACGCTACGCCAATCATTTACCCATTAAGTGAAATCCCTGAAAAATACCGTTTCCTAATTTCGGGTAACCCCGTATCACACATTATCGAAACGTTCAAATACAGTTTCCTCGGTCAAGGGATGTTCACGTTAGCAGGTTTACTATACAGCACCTTATTCACACTTGTAATTTTATTCATCGGCATAATCATATTCAATAAAACCGAAAAAACATTCATGGATACGGTTTAGAACCATGAACCACGAACCACGAACAACAAACCCCGGTGCTCTCGATACAACCTCCTAACGTCGGTCACTCGATCACCTCGAATTATAGTTTAAAACCAAAGTTTCAGTCAATAACCAAAAATATAAGGAGTTCGAGTGATACTGACCGAAATGGAATGAAGCGTCAGTAATGCGCTGCTTCGAGCGAAGCCGAGAAGTATCGAGAACCCGACTCAACGAACATTTACCCTGAGCCTGTCGAAGGGACGAACAACAAACATTTACCCTGAGCGTAGCCGAAGGGAAGAACCACTCACTAAAAAACCCATTAACTAACAAAATGCCTGTATTAAAAGTCGAAAACCTCTCCAAACTCTACCGCCTCGGCGAAGTAGGTACCGGAACCATCTCCCACGACCTCAACCGCTGGTGGGCGCGCGTGCGCGGAAAAGAAGATCCATATGCGCTCATCGGACAAACCAACGACCGTTCCCAAAAAGCAGAAAGCGATTATGTCTGGGCACTCAAGGACATCAATTTTGACGTAGAACAAGGCGAAATACTTGGAATCATCGGCCGCAATGGCGCAGGAAAATCTACGCTATTAAAGATCTTATCCCAAATTACTAGTCCTACCACTGGAACCATCAAAACCAAAGGACGCATTGCTTCCCTCCTCGAAGTAGGAACAGGTATGCACCCCGAAATGACCGCCCGCGAAAACATCTACCTCAACGGCGCTATCCTTGGCATGGCCAAGAAAGAAATTGCTGCCAAGTTTGATGAAATTGTCGACTTCTCCGGTTGCGCCATGTACGTGGACACCCCCCTAAAACGCTTTTCTTCGGGCATGCGCGTACGCTTAGGATTTGCCGTGGCTGCCTTCCTTGAACCCGAAATCTTGATTGTAGATGAAGTGCTCGCAGTGGGTGATGCGGAGTTTCAAAAAAAGGCGATTGGGAAGATGAAATCTGTTAGCCAAAATGATAAGCGCACAGTGCTCTTCGTGAGTCATAATATGGCATCCGTTTTAGACCTATGCAAAAGAGGAATTCTCTTACAAAATGGTCAAATTGAAAAAGTTGGTCCTATTCATGAAATCGTTTCTGCTTATCTTCAAAACAATAACAAAGAAATTGATGCATCACGGGATTTATCTAAAATAGATGACCGCGAAGGAAATGGTGCAATACAATTCAGCCAATATGATATCCTCGATTCAGAAGGCAAAGAATTAACGCATGTACTTTCTGGACAAGATCTTACGTTTGAATTAAGTTTTAATGTCAACGTTCCAAAAGAATATTCAACATTACATTTCTCAGTTGCTATTACAGATGAAATGAACAGAAACTTAATTCATCTTTCGACTACTGAAAGCTTGGAGAAAGAATTGAATATTACTGGTGATATTAAATCAGGAAAAGTGCGCTGCTCAATTAAAAACCTTCCGCTTCCAGCAGATAATTATTACCTCAGCTTTTTTGTAAGCGACTTGTTGGATGTATTTGATCGAATTGATGGTGGTGGTATGCTCTCGATTGAAGATGGCAATTTCTTCTCAAATGGGAAGAAAAAAAATGCATCTCTCACACGATTCCTTTTGAAAAGTGAATGGGAAATTGTTCCCAATTCTGACAAAATCATGTAACTTAACAGTATGAGAATTTTACATGTTATCAATTGCATAGAAATCGGAGGTGCTGAAACATTTTTATTGCGCTTGATGAAGGAACTTGAAAATCAAGGTCATGACAATTTTTTAATGACACTTTCTCATGAGCAAAATAACCAAGCCTTATTGGAACAATTCCTGAAAAATTCAAACACGAAAATTCTCTTAAATAAACAACCTGAAAGTAAACTCAAATCATTCATAAGTTACAAGTTTAATGGCTTGTACAAAAGATTGATTGGAAAAGAATTCTATGATAATTTACTCGAAAAACAAGCAGTTCATTATTATCAAAAGTTGAAACGTAATAATTCAATTGAACTCATTAATTCTCACCTCTTATCATCTGATTTTTTCGCTGCTGAAATATTAAAGCCTGCGATGAATGTTCCATTAGTAATTACCAGTCAAGGATGCTACAATGATTTCGAAAACACAGAAGCTGTTTCTCGTTTAACAGAACAGATTGACGGAATGACTTTTGTCGCAGAAAAGAATTTAAACATATTTCAAGCAACAGGCAAACCTTTGCCTCCAAACCGTAAATTAATTTACAATGGTCTTGAACGCCCTAGTTCATCGGCAGGCATTAAACGTTCAGAAATTGAGTGGGATAACTTCAGT
>JALQTG010000014.1 GCA_023264075.1 Crocinitomicaceae bacterium | reverse complement strand
AACACTGCTGTTAGTCTACCCAAATCTTCTCCATCAACTTTAATGTCGGGTTCGATTCCTCTTACATCAATAACGTCTCGACCATTTTTTGTTTTAAATATCGTAATGAGCGAATCAGGAACTTCTTCTACTTTTCCTTGGTTTTTGGCGTAGTAATCCAGTTTCTGCACACACCGACCAGATGGAGTGTAGTATTTGGCAATGGTCAACTTCATTTTTGAACCATATTTTAGGTCGATGGTGCGCTGTACGAGCCCTTTACCAAATGATGTTCGTCCTACGATTACGGCTCGATCTAAATCTTGTAGAGAACCGGCCACAATTTCTGAGGCGGAAGCAGAGTTCTCATCTATCAAAACAACTACAGGAATCGTTAAGTCGATTGGTTCATTTCGTGTCGCGTAAACCCTGTTTTCTTCAATTATGCGCGATTTTGTATTTACAATAGGTTCGTTTTTCGGAACGAACATATTCACGATGTCGACGGATTCGATCAGCAGTCCACCACCATTCCCACGGAGGTCTAAGATAAGTTTTTCCATACCTTCACTTTGTAATAAGGCATAAGCATCTTTCACGCTTTTGGAGGCCGTTTGTGTAAATGAGCTCAGGTTGATATAACCAATTTTGTCGACGACCATTCCAGAGTATGGAATATCTGGTAGTTTAATCTCATCGCGTTTTACTTCCACTTTTCCCACTCCAACAAATGGACGTTCGTATTCCACTTCTATGGTTGTTCCTTTTGTACCTTTTAATGCTTGAGAAACTTCGTCGGTTGGCTTATCTTTCATCGAGCGCCCATCAATGGAAAGAATTTTATCCCCTGCTTTTAATCCAGCGATTTGTGCAGGGTTTCCCTCATAAGGCTCGCTGATGATTACATAGTCGTCGACTTTTCGAATCAGTGCACCAATTCCTCCATATTGACCAGTGGTCATCATACGGTAATCTTCCATATTCGCTTCGTGATAGTAAACCGTATAAGGGTCTAGTTCATTCAACATGGCGTCTATTCCCGCTTTCGATATTGCTCCGATTTCAGGCGTTTCGACGTAGTATTTTTCTAGGTTGAGATAAATTAAATTGTATAAGTCAAGATTCTTTACCACTTCAAAACCGTTGGACTGAGAAACAGATTGAAACGTAAAAAGAATGGAGAGTAATGTGATTTTCATCGCCTTCATAGGTTATGCTTTTGTTTCATTTGATATAAGCTGAGCTATTAAACGCTCGAAAAGTAGAACTATTTTACGATTCATTTCTTCATAGCTCATAATTTCTGTGTTGGTGTAAATCAAAAATAACGCCAACTGCTGATTATTTTGTTGTAATTGCGCCTCTAATGAATGTTTATTTTTTCGGACGACCTCTCGCATGAGTCGCTTTATTCGATTTCGGTCGGGTGCTTTTTTAAATCGGCGTTTAGAAACTGAAAAAACGATTTGAAAAGCTTGGTTCGAAGGCAATTCTTGGTTACAGAACTTAACAAGAAAAGGGAATTGCTTCACTGTTTCGCCATCGTTGAATACCGACTCAATGATTTTTTTACTTTTTAATTTATAAGATTTCCCTAATCTTTCATTCATTGAGCAAAGATAATAGGAAATGTTAAAGGTGGAGGAGGTTGAAACCGTTCGAAGTCTGAGGTTCGATGTTGGTTTAGACTAATGACCCCGAGCTGCCGCGAGTTTCCAATTCGTGGCTAACTACCTTTCTTCTCTTCATCAACTTCAACAGTGCTAAAATTAAGGAAAGAAGACTAAACCTACCCAAAGCGAGTCTACTGTCTAACCTCTTAAAGCGAAGCGCATCTAACGTCTTAAAATCTTGAAATCTCAAGAAATCGCGTTCTCAATAATCTTCGTCAAATCCGCTCTTGAATGAACTCCAGATCCTCTCCAAACGATTTCTCCGTTTTTGAATAAAATGAGTGTGGGTACTCCACGTACTTTGAATTTTTGTGAAGCCGCTGCGTTTTTATCTACATCTACTTTTAATACACGAAGTCCTTGACCAAATTGATTTTTCACGTCATCGATAATTGGCATCATTGTTTGGCACGGTCCACACCAAGTAGCGTAAAAATCCACAAGTACAGGTTCTTCGCCTCTAATTATTTCATTAAACTTTCCCATCTGTTTTTGCTTTAAAGTTAGCGATTGCATCAGGTTTATAGCCATGGAAGAAATTCATCCAAATTAACCGGCCTGCTCTGAAAGTGACAGGGGCTAATCCAATCAGCGCTCCTAGGATGAGCAGGATATACACCCAATACACAGTTTCGCTATAAATCAGATAGGTCGAAACAAACACAGCTACCGAAATGGCAACAGTGAGTGCATAACTCACGTACATTGCACCATAGAAAAATCCTGTTTCGATTTCGTATTTGTGTCCGCATTCCGAACATTTTTCCTCCATTTTATCGAATTTTGAAGGATGAAAGACTTGCTTATGCGAGAATACCTTTCCTTCATGACAAACAGGGCACTTTCCATTGAAAATGCTATATAATCTATTTTCTTTCCAACTCATACTACAAAGATAATGACTCAAAGTGTTTAGTTGTGTGATTTTTGTAACAATGTTTTTACAGGTTACAAGGGCTGCCCCGTTGCAAGTTAAAGGTTACAGGTTGTGCTTTGCCTATGCCTCAGCATTCTCTGAATCGGGCAGAGCCCATGCAACCTGCAACCTGAAACCCATTTTACCCCATCTGTTTTACAAAGAATCCATAAAATTTACCGAAATTTGCACCTGTTTTATGGAGAAGAAAAAAGATATTCGAGGGTTGGACTTAGAACAACTCAAATTGGAGCTGTCGGAAATTGGTGAAAAAGCATTTCGTGCAAAGCAGGTTTACGAGTGGTTGTGGAAGAAGAACGCGCACACCTTCGATGAAATGACCAATCTCAGTGCTGGATTGAGAGAACGACTGAAAGAAATGTATTCAATCGAACACATTCATCTCGAAGATCAACAGATAAGTTCAGATAAAACGATAAAATGCTCCTTTAACGTAGGTGAAGGCAAAGTGATGGAAGGGGTGTTGATTCCAACCAAGTCGCGGATGACAGCTTGTATTTCTTCACAAGTTGGTTGCAGTTTGGCCTGTATGTTCTGTGCGACAGGTAGACTGAAGCTCCTGAAAAATTTGAGCGCTGGGGAAATTGTGGATCAAGTGGTGTATTTAAATAAACAAGCCGAGGAGCGTTACGGTCAACATCTTTCAAACATTGTTTACATGGGGATGGGTGAGCCGCTCTTGAATTACGCCAATGTGTTGCGGAGTACTGAACTATTGACTTCGGAAGAAGGACTTGGAATGTCACCAAAACGAATTACAATTTCGACGGCAGGAATTGCAAAAATGATTAAGCGGCTAGGGGATGATGAGGTGAAGTTTAATTTAGCACTCTCTCTTCACGCGGCAAATGATGTGAAGCGCAATCAGATTATGGAGATTAATGAAACCAATAATCTAGCAGCTCTTGCTGAATCTCTAAAGTACTTTTATGAAAAAACGGGTAGCAGGGTAACGTTTGAGTATATCATATTCAAGGACTTTAATGACGAATTAAAGGACGCTCAAGAGTTAGCTGAGTTTTGTAAAAATGTACCCTGCAAAGTTAATATAATTGAATATAATCCGATTGATAATGGAGAGTTTAAGCAAGCCGATGTTAGAAAAGTCGATGCCTTTGCTCAGTTCTTGGAAGAACGAAATATTATCGTGAACATACGTCGGAGTAGAGGGAAAGATATTGATGCCGCTTGTGGGCAATTGGCAAACAAGAACAAAATTGCAACCCTAGATGTTCGTATTTTCAAGTAGGATTACTCGTTCTTAAAAATATGTACGCATAATACTTTTTTTACTTTTTTGTCGCATTTTCATCCGGTTAATTGGATAAAATGAATATTTTTGAAACCAATTATTCAAAGTAAAAACTAAATATTATATATATGAAAATACTTGTGTGTATCAGTAAGGCTCCGGATACGACTTCCAAAATCGCATTTACTGAAGGTAATACAAAGTTTAGTGAAGATGGCGTTCAATATATCGTTAACCCATACGATGAGTGGTATGCCTTGGTGAGAGGGTTGGAGCTGAAAGAGTCGTTAGGCGGTACTGTTACTATCGTTACCGTAGGTACAGCAGCAGACGAGCCAACGATTCGTAAGGCATTGGCAATCGGAGCTGATGAAGCGGTTCGCATTGATGCCGAGGCGAAGGATGCGTTCCAAGTAGCTACAGAAATTGCAAATTACGCGAAGGGTCAAGGATTTGATTTGATTTTAACTGGTAAGGAAACGATCAACTACAATGGTTCTCAGGTGGCGGGGATGATTGCAGAGCATTTAGATTTGCCATTGGTATCACTGGCCTCCAAGTTGGATGTGAACGGTGTTACAGCGACCTGTGACAAGGAAATTGTGGGTGGTCTGGAAACAGTAGAAGTTCAATTGCCAGCTGTAATTAGTTGTGCTAAAGGAATGGCAGAACAGCGAATTCCAAACATGCGTGGAATAATGGCGGCAAGAACGAAACCATTAAATGTAGTTGCGGCTAGTGCCTCTGAGTTGAATACAGAATTTGTGGCCTATGATTTACCAGCGCCAAAGTCGGCAGTGAAATTGATTGATCCAGAGAATATGGATGCTTTGGTTGAATTACTTCACAATGAAGCAAAAGTTATTTAATTATTGAATTTTAAAAAAAGCATTACATGTCAGTTTTAGTTTATATAAATAGTAACGCTGGTAAGCTTTCCAAAAGCGCCTTTGAAGCAGTTACTTATGGAAAAATGATTGGCGACGTGACCGTTGTAACAAATGGAAGCACTGGTGACGATATTCTTTCTTCACTTGGAGCGTACGGAGCCCAAAAAGTGTTGGTTGATCGCTCTTTTGACGGGACTGATGCACAACAATTGACACGACTAATTGGAGCTGCAGCAGAAGCGACAGGTGCTGCTACAATTGTTTTCTCAAATGATTTAGTGGGAAAGGCGGTCGCACCTCGCTTGTCTGTTCGGTTGTCAGCAGGATTGGTTTCTGGGGCAATTGGCGCTCCTGATGCAGATGGAAAAATCAAAGTGAATGTGTTTTCTGGAAAGGCGTTTGGGCACGTTAAAGTAAATACAACTAAGCGGATTATTTCGTTGTTGCCGAATTCATTCCAGCCAGAAGAAGTTGGTGGTTCCGCATCGATAGAAGCATTTGATGGGAATGTAGGCGCTCCAGGACTTGTGGTAAAAGCAACAAAACAACCAGAAGGTGGTGTTCCATTGCCAGAGGCGGAATTGGTTGTTTCTGCAGGTCGTGGATTGAAAGGTCCAGAGAATTGGGGAATGGTAGAAGATTTAGCGAATGAATTAGGGGCAGCAACGGCATGCTCTCGTCCTGTTGCCGACATTGGTTGGAGGCCACATCACGAGCACGTAGGTCAGACGGGTGTTGCTATTCGTCCAAACTTATACATTGCCGCCGGAATTTCTGGTGCGATACAGCATTTAGCAGGTGTGAACGGTTCTAAAGTAATAGTTGTCATCAATACAGATGCGGAAGCTCCATTCTTTAAAGCTGCAGATTACGGAATTGTAGGGGATGCTTTTGAAGTATTGCCGCGTTTAACGGAGGCAGTTAAAAAATTCAAGTCAGCGAATTAAGGTTTAGATAATTATAGTTATTTTTACGCAGCAAAATGAAAATTAGGGAAGCATTTATGCTTCCCTAATTGTTTACTAATTTTCAAAGCGTACACACGTCGATTCATGGAAAAGGTTAAGCTTGAAATCGTTGGACTTTCCTACAGTCAAACCCAGTCTGGCGCCTACGCATTAGTGTTGGCCGAAGAAAATGGAACGAGGAGACTACCTATCATTATAGGTGGTTTCGAAGCTCAAGCAATTGCGATTGAGTTAGAAAAAATGACACCAACGCGACCGCTGACACACGACTTATTTAAGAATTTTGCCTTGGCCTACGATATTCTGATTAAAGAGATCCTCATCTACAATTTAGTTGAAGGGATTTTTTACGCCAAATTGGTATGTGATCGTCAGGGTGAAGTGATTGAAATTGACGCGCGCACATCAGATGCTATTGCAATTGGCGTGCGTTTTAGTTGTCCGGTTTTTACCTACGAATCAATTTTGAGTTCTGCAGGAATTCAATTGGATGAAACGGATGAATTTGCCTCCTCTCCAGAATTAGAAGATGCCGATGCTCAGCCAAAAGGTCCTGCGTCAATGTCTTTGGAAGAATTAGAGGTGAAATTAGAAGAGGCGTTAGGTAATGAGGACTATGAATTGGCTTCAAAAATCAGAGATGAAATTAATAAAAGGTCTTCCTAGAATAGCCGCTTTAGTTGGACTTTTGCTCCTTTCTTTCGGTAGCGTTGCCCTTCAAGAGCGGTCGGATGAAACGTGGTACAGAAGAAAATTCAGCCTAGAACTTAAGAAAGATCAAACCTTCAACTGTTCCGATACGTCATTAACACAGTTGCAACAAGGTAGTTGGAAAAAAGAAGGTGGAGCATTGATTTTAACCGCTGAATTGAATGCTCTTAGCGATACCTTAACAATTATTCCAACGGTAGCTCACAAATTTTCGGTTGAAAAAAATGGTAAGAAATTCACCTATTTAAGGGATAATAAATCTATAAAATCGGGGTTTACGTGGACAGGTATTTTTAGAGGACTTCTCGGCATGCTCGCACTCGTAGCCATCGCTTTTTTAATTAGTAAGAATAAGCGGCACGTAAACTGGGGACTGGTAGTAAAAGGAATATTGTTGCAATTAGTCCTTGCGCTATTAATATTAAAGGTGCCTTTTATTGAATATGGTTTTGATTTTTTATCGAAAGGATTTGTCCGAGTCGTGGATATGGCTCATGAAGGAGCCATGTTTGTTTTTGGCAGCGTGGTAAACGGTGAGATGTCACCTTTGGTGAAGAATTTTGTGACATGGATTCTCCCTTCTGTTATTTTCTTTTCTGCGCTAACAAGTTTGCTTTATTATTGGGGATTTTTGCAGAAAATAGTCTACGTCATGGCGTGGGTCATGAAGCGCGCCATGGGGTTGTCTGGTGCTGAAAGTGTTTCTGCTGCGGGAAATGTATTTTTGGGTCAAACAGAAGCGCCTTTATTAGTGAAGCCCTATTTAGGAAAGATGACGGATAGCGAAATCCTTTGTTTGATGGCAGGAGGTATGGCCACAATTGCGGGAGGTGTTTTAGCTTCTTACATTGGCTTTTTGGGAGGAGAAGATCCTGAACAAAAAGTCTTTTTTGCTAAGCATTTATTGACAGCATCCTTGATGAGTGCTCCAGCGGCAATTGTTTTTGCGAAAATAGTACTTCCGGAAACAGAGAAAATCAACGAAGATTTATCAGTTTCGAAAAACAAATTAGGAACCAATGCCCTTGAAGCAATTTCTAACGGTACAGTGGATGGCGTCAAGCTCGCCGTGAATGTAGCAGCGATGCTGATTGTGTTTGTTTCGTTAATAGCACTAGCAAATTATTTATTAGGAAAAGTAGGACATGTCACAGGCTTGAATGAATACATTGCGAGTTTTGGTCAGTACCAAGAACTGTCTTTTCAATTCATTTTGGGCTATTTGTTAGCTCCTGTTGCTTGGCTGATGGGTGTTCCAGTTGCGGACATAACGATTATTGGTCAACTCATAGGTGAGAAAACAATTATCAACGAATTTGTGGCATATCCGCATTTAGGTGAGTTACAAGATGAGATTTCGGGTAAAGCACTGATAATGGGGACTTATGTGTTGTGCGGTTTTGCCAATTTTGCCTCCATCGGAATTCAGGTTGGAGGGATCGGAGCGCTAGCTCCTGAGAAGAAACCTACATTGGCCAAATATGGGTTCTACGCGCTGATTGTCGGTACGTTGGCGTGCATGATGACGGCGACGATGGTGGGAATGTTATACTAGTTTAGAACTCAGAATTCAGAATTTAGAATTCAGAATTCAGAATGTAGAACTCTAAACTCCAAATTAATAAGATGGCTTCAATTGGAAATTTACGTAAAATGAGTGCCTTCATCGAGGAAGATAAGGTGCAGTATATCTTGCGGTTGTTTAGTTCTGAGAAGGAGGTGTTGTGCGAAATCGACATGAATGCGGCCATTGGTAAGACCATTACGCTCACATTTTCGGGTAAAATCAATTGTGTTAGTTGCGGAGTGCTTACAAAGAAGTCGTTCGGACAGGGTTTCTGTTATTCTTGCTTTAGCAATGCGCCTGAAGCTTCTCCTTGTATACTGAAACCAGAACTATGTCGCGCACACCTAGGTGAGGGCAGAGATATTGTCTGGGAAGAAGAGAATCACAATCAGCCCCACTTCGTGTATTTGGCCGTTTCGGATGTGGTGAAAGTGGGGATTACGCGTGCTACTCAGGTACCTACACGTTGGATTGATCAAGGAGCTGCATATGCCATTCGATTAGCGGAAGTTCCCAATAGGTATACCGCTGGTGTGTTGGAGGTGGCTCTTAAGGAGCAGTTTACCGACCGAACCAATTGGCGCAAAATGTTACAAAATGAGGTAGATTTAGAAATTGACTTAGTTGACACGAAGTGGGAGATGGAAGAGTTGTTGCCTAACGATCTGTCGGATTATTTCTCTGAGGATGACGAGATAGTTTACCTTAATTACCCAGTGCTTTCATTTCCGAACAAAGTGAAGAGTTTAAGTTTTGACAAGGTGTCCACTATTTCCGGCAAGTTGTTAGGGATTAAAGGTCAATATTTGCTTTTAGATGGTGATCGCGTCTTGAATCTACGCAAGCACAATGGCTACGGAGTGACTGTAGAAGTAGAATGAGGTGAAGAAAGAATGATGTAAAGTCTCCTTGAGGTCATTTTGCGTGTCATTAGGAATGAGGATGAAGCGTCAGATTCACTCCAAGATGTTTTTGTAAAAATCTGGAAGAATATTTAAAAATACGATGGAACAACAAAAGGCAGCATTTATAGTTGGATGCTGAACATTGTGCGTAACACAGCCATCGATAAATTTGACCAATAGCAGCGTTTGATAATAGAATATTTGTATGTTGGTGGGTTTATGCAACAAGGAGTCTCCGAGTAGTTGAACATTCCATACTGTTAAGACTCGCGAAAGAATTGTATACCCTTGAGGCTGCTGTGAATGCTCATGACTTTCCAATTACATTAGAAGATTTATTAGGAAGGCCAACGCCTAAATTGGATCAATTATATGTTTTTGGTAATGTTTAGAGGCAATAGAACATAATGAAAGTGCGCATAAAACTTTTTTTAAAAAAGTAGTATTGAAAATAGAGTATTTTATAAAACTTTATTAAATTTGCCGTCCCGTTGATGGGATATTGGTTGAAGAAAAATTAAGAAAATGAAAAAAGATATACATCCAGAAGAATATAGAGTAGTTGTTTTCAAAGACATGACGAATGACCACATGTTTTTAAGTCGCTCTTGTGCTGCAACAACAGAAACCATTACTTATGATGACGGAAATGAGTATCCTTTAGTGAAATTAGATATCTCCTACACGTCGCATCCATTCTTTACTGGAAAAGCACAATTCGTAGATACTGCGGGTCGTATCGATAAATTCAAGAATCGTTACGCGCGTCACGAAAAGAAATAATTTATACCCATCGGTGACAAAAGGGAGGACAAACGTTCTCCCTTTTTTATTTCTTATTGAATGCGTATTATTAGAAAATTTTGTCAGGATTCAAGATGCCTTTAGGGTCAAAAACCTTTTTGATGTTGCGCATGAGTTCAAGGTGAACTTCACTGAATGCTATCGGCATGAACTGCTTTTGAACGTATCCAATGCCGTGTTCACCTGAGAGGGTTCCTCCCAAGGAGACGGTTAATTCAAAAATTTCAGTAATTGCTTTCGGTAAATCTTCGGTCCATTGTTGATCGGTTAATTTGCCTTTAATGATATTCACGTGAAGATTTCCATCGCCGGCATGTCCGTAACAAACGGATTGAATTCCATATTTCTTGCCAATTTCTTTTACACCAACCAGGAGTTGTGGCAGCCTATATCGCGGAACAACAGTATCTTCTTCCTTATAGATAGAATACGCTTTAACAGCTTCTCCGACTTTTCTGCGAATGGTCCAAAGTTGGTCTTTTTGAGCATGTGACTCTGCGAAGAGAATTTCGTCTGTTTCAAAGTTTTCGAGTACCGCAGTTATTTTTTCACATTCTTCAAAGAGTTGATTTAAGTCGAACCCGTCTACCTCAATTAGCAAGTGGGCAGCATGGTTTTCTTTCACATCTATCGTTATATCAGGAAAATGCTTTAGCGTCCATGTCAATGCATCGCGTTCCATGAATTCTAGCCCACTGGGCGTAATTCCGGCGTTGAAAATTTGTGCTACGGCCTCGCACGCCTTAGCTGCGTCGTAAAATGGAACGAGCATCAATAGGTCTGCCTTTGGATGTGGGATGAGCTTAAGCACAATTTTCGTAATAACGCCGAGGGTTCCTTCACTTCCTACTAGGAGTTGTGTGAGGTTGTAACCAGTAGCATTTTTTAGAACATTAGCCCCTGTCCAGATTACTTCTCCAGAAGCAAGAACTACCTCTAGATTTAATACGTAATCCGCAGTTACTCCGTATTTCACCGCTTTTGGACCTCCGCTATTCTCAGAAACATTTCCACCAATAAAACAACTCCCTTTACTGGCAGGGTCGGGTGGGTAGAATAGCCCTTTTTCACGCACCGTATCTTGAAGTACTTGGGTGATAACTCCTGGTTCAGTTATAACTTGCAGGTTATCTTCGTCTATCGATAAAATCCGGTTGAATTTTTCCATACTGAGTAGAACTCCACCGCGAACGGGCAACGCTCCACCACTTAGTCCAGTTCTTGCTCCTGCTGGAGTAACATAGATTCCATGAGAATTACAAAAGCGCATGATAGCACTTATCTCCTCTACGGTTGAAGGTTTAACTACCACATGGGGGAGAAACCGCAAGTCTTCCGTTTCGTCATGGCTATAATTCTCTAAAGACCCTTTGTCTATATAGGAAATATCATCAAATGTATCTAAGAAGAGTTTTAAATGTTCCGTATTCATTGGGTTAGCATTCTTGTTTTCGTACGACTCGACCAAAGGAATCAATGTCTTTGTAATTGGCCATTTCTATAGGTTCAATGACTTCTCCATTAGTCCAGTTGACAAATCCCCATCTGCGATCGACGATTTTAGCAACACAGATACCATCTCCGTTAACTGCATCTGCTCTAATTATTTCATGGCTTTTCTGACAGAAGAGTTGATTCGTTGACACAATTAAAAGTAATAGGAGTAGTTTTTTCACACTAACTTATTTTTATCTACACAATTCTAACGGAGCATTATGCTTTTGCAATTCCTATCTTGGTATCGTTCACTGCCTCGATATCCGCAGAAAATTCACTACCTTCAAATTGACCGATACGAATAGCAGTGGCAAGCACTTCATCCGCAATATATCGTTTATTTGATTCAACGGCTTCTGCAATTTCATCGGTTGAAGATATTGTTACATTAATCTTGTCAGTTACTTCAAGACCCGCCTCTTTGCGGAAGTTTTGAATTCGGTTTACCAATTCTCGGGCAATGCCTTCTTGCTTCAGTGCAGGAGTAATGGTGATGTCCATTGCTACAGTTATTCCCTGTTCAGAGGTGACTAACCATCCTGGAATGTCATCCGTAAGGATTTCGAAATCTTGAAAATCAAGTTGAATGATTTCTCCATTTACTTCTCCTTCCCAGCCTTGGTTTTTTTCTACTGCGGCAATTTCATTGTCTCCCCAGGAATTTACAAGGCCTGCAATTGCCTTCATTTGTTTACCGTATTTTGGCCCGATAGTTTTGAAGTTTGGCTTGATTTTTTTAACCAATACGCCTGCTGTGTCTTCAAGAAGTTCAAGCTCTTTCACATTGATTTCAGAAAGAATTAAATCTTTTACATGCTCAATTCGTCCTTTGAAATTCGGGTCTAAAATGGGAACCATAATTTTTTGGAGAGGTTGTCGCACCTTGATCTTTTCTTTTTTACGCAAGCTCAATGCCATTGACGATACTTGTTGCGCGATTTCCATTTGTGCTTCTAATTCTAAGTTGATATCAGTAGCACTTGCAGAAGGGAAATCAGCTAAATGAACAGAATGAGCATCGTGACGACCCGCGATGTTATTTAAATCAGAAAATAATTCATCTGAGTAAAATGGTGCGATTGGGGCCGATATGATCGCAATAGATTCTAAGCATTCAAAAAGTGTTTGATATGCAGCAATCTTGTCCGTAGAATAATCCCCTTTCCAAAAACGTCTTCTACATAATCGGACATACCAGTTGGAGAGTTGATCATTCACAAACGATTGTATCAAACGACCTGCTTTCGTTGGTTCGTAGGTGTTGAAAGCTTCGTCTACGTCTTGAATCAAGCTATTCAGTTTAGAAATAATCCATCGGTCAATTTCTGGTCGTGCTGCTGTCGGAATTCGTTCTTCTTGATAAGCAAAACCATCGATGTTAGCATACAAAGTAAAGAAAGAGTAGGTATTGTACAGTGTTCCGAAAAATTTACGTTGGGTCTCAACAATTCCTTCTTCGTCAAACTTTAAGTTATCCCAAGGCTGTGCATTGGTAATCATGTACCAACGCGTTGCATCCGGACCGTATTTTTTTAAAGTAACGAATGGGTCAACAGCATTCCCGAGACGTTTGGACATTTTTTGGCCATTCTTGTCCAATACTAATCCATTGGAAATAACATTCTTGTAAGCCACCTTATCAAACACCATGGTACTAATAGCGTGAAGGGTATAGAACCAGCCGCGCGTTTGATCAACACCTTCTGCAATAAAGTCGGCTGGATAGCCCAATTGGTCTTCTACCATTTCTTTATTTTCAAAAGGATAGTGCCATTGTGCATAAGGCATAGAACCTGAGTCGAACCAAACGTCAATTAAGTCCGATTCGCGTTTCATTGGTTTACCAGAAGGGGATACTAATGTTATGGCATCAACATAGTTTTTGTGTAAATCTACTTTGTCATAGTTTTCTTTCGACATATCCGAAGGATCAAAACTAGCCAATGGATTCGAAGTCATTACTCCTGCTTGAACAGCTTTTTGGCACTCTTCTTTCAGTTGTTTGATCGAGGAAATACAGATCTGCTCATCGCCTTCTTCAGTTCTCCATATAGGAATAGGAATCCCCCAATAGCGCGAACGAGAAAGGTTCCAGTCGTTAACATTTTCCAACCACTTTCCAAAACGACCAGTTCCAGTGGATTCTGGTTGCCAATTGATGGTTTTATTAAGTTCAATGAGTCGGTCTTTTTTGTCGGTTACCTTGATGAACCAAGAATCTAATGGGTAATATAGTACTGGCTTATCCGTTCTCCAGCAATGTGGATAGCTGTGTTCGTATTTTTCCACTTTGAAAGCTTTATTCTCTTCTTTCAGTTTGATGGAAATTAATACATCTACCGATTTTTCAGGTCGTTCAGCTTCTTTGTAATATTCATTTTTAACGTACATCCCAGCAAATTCCCTAACTTCTGGTCTGAATTTTCCTTGTAAATCCACCAGCGGAACTGGATTTCCCCTTTCATCAGGGACTAATAAACCTGGAATGCCGGCTTGTTTTCCAACGAGTGCATCATCTGCTCCAAAGGTTGGGGCGGTGTGCACAATTCCAGTACCGTCCTCTGTTGTAACAAAATCACCTGGGATCACCTGGAAAGCCTTCTCTGGATTTTCCATTGGTAGGGCATACGGTAGTAATTGTTCATAGCGAAGTCCAACGAGGTCAGCACCTTTGAAGGATTCACCCACGAAAAACGGGATGGATTTAGCTCCTTTTTCGTATGCGTTTAATGCTTCTGCGTTTTCGACAGCGACATAATTTTTTGAGAACTGTTTTCCAACAAGTGCTTTCGCAAGAATTACGTGGATGGGTTCAAACGTATATTGGTTATACGAATGCACCAAGACGTAATCAATGTTGTTACCTACGGTAAGTGCCGTGTTGGAGGGAAGTGTCCAAGGAGTAGTTGTCCAAGCTAACAAATGAACGGTTTCAATTTCCTCGCCATTCATGTCGGTCCAAAGTGGAAGCTGACTTGTGCCTTTGACTGCCTTGAATTGAGCCACACAAGACGTGTCTTTTACATCCTGATAACAACCAGGTTGATTCAATTCATGCGAGGAAAGACCTGTTCCAGCAGCAGGTGAATATGGTTGTATGGTGTAGCCTTTGTAAATCAATCCTTTTTCGTACAATTGGCCTAATAACCACCACACACTCTCCATATACTTAGATTCATAGGTGATGTAAGGATGCTCCATATCTACCCAATACCCCATTTCCTTGGTGAGGTTATTCCAAATGTCAGTGTAGCGCATTACTGCTTCTTTACACGCATTGTTGTAGTCGTCAACAGATATTTTTGTTCCAATATCTTCTTTGGTAATCCCTAATTCTTTTTCGACTCCGAGTTCTACAGGTAATCCGTGCGTGTCCCACCCAGCTTTGCGTTTTACTTGAAAGCCTTTTAACGTTTTATAGCGACAAAAAATATCTTTGATGGATCGCGCCATAACGTGGTGAATCCCGGGAAGTCCATTGGCAGAGGGTGGTCCTTCGAAAAACACGTATGGTTTTTTCGGGTCTTTGGAGTCTATCGAAGCTTGGAAAATGTTTTGCGCATCCCATTTTTTCATCACACGTTCTGCCGTTTGTGGCAGATTTAATCCGCTGTATTCCTTGTATTTTTTGCTCATTGGAGATATTATCTTAACTGACGCGCGAAAATAAGGATTTTTGTTGGAAGAACGAATCTGAAAGAGTGAGAAGGGCATGTGTTTTTTAGCGACATATTAATCAATTTCTCGAATCAAATAGAATTTCAATTTTTCTAGTAACTTCGTTCAATAGATAAAATAGCGGTATGAAATTATTCTTAGTCTTTGTGTTTTCAAGTATAGTAGCGTGTGCTTTTTCTCAGGATTACTGGCAACAAGAGGTGAACTATCGTATTCAGGTGAGTTTGGACGACGAGCGCCACATGTTGAATGGGTTTGTTGAGGTAGAATATACTAATAACTCTCCGGAGTCATTACCGTTTATTTACTTTCATCTTTGGCCTAATGCCTATTCAAATGGGGAAACCGCTTTGGCGAAGCAGCAATATCAAGATGGTGAAGATATTTTGCAGAATATATCAGAAGCGGATAGAGGGTTTATTGATTCGTTGGATTTCACAATATCAGGGGCGCGGTTGTCTTGGGAATTTGATCCAGAACATATCGATATTGCGCGCGTAGAATTGCTCAAACCCCTTTTGCCTGGTCAAAAAGTTGTTATTTCAACCCCGTTTCGCGTAAAACTTCCTTCGGGTGAGATTTCCCGCCTGGGCCATATTGGTCAATCGTATCAAATTACCCAAGGGTATCCTAAACCCGCAGTATTTGACCAAGAAGGCTGGCACCAAATGCCTTATTTAAACCAGGGTGAATTTTATTCAGAGTACGGAAGTTTTGATGTAGAGATTACATTGCCATCGAATTATGTCGTTGGAGCAACAGGTGATTTGCAGACAGCGAGCGAGTTGTCTTTTTTGGAGAAAAAAGTAGAAATCACGAAAGAGCGCTTGAAAAAAGTCGAGGCACCGAAGAAAGGGCGAGGTGCACCAACTCCTTTTCCGGTATCCTCGGATACGCTTAAAACAATCCGCTATATTCAATCTAATGTGCATGATTTCGCATGGTTTGCGGATAAGCGTTACGAAGTATTGAGGGGACAGGTAGGTATGCCACACAGTAAAAAGTTAGTGACGACTTGGGCGATGTTTGTTCCGAATAATGCCTATTACTGGAAAGATGCGATTGAATACTTAAACGACGGAACTTATTATTATTCGCTTTGGAACGGTGATTATCCGTACAGTCAAGTAACTGCGGTAGACGGTACAATCAGTGCTGGAGGAGGTATGGAGTATCCAAACGTTACGGTTATTGGTAATGCAGGGTCTGCATTAGAACTCGAGATCGTGATTGTTCATGAGGTTGGTCATAATTGGTTTTATGGAATTCTGGGAAGTAATGAACGTGTTCATGGTTGGATGGATGAGGGCTTAAACACCCTGAATGAAGTAAGATACATTCAGACAAAATATCCTGAAAATACTTACCTAGCCAATATGGTTGCCGACGGAAAGTTCAATTTCCATGGGTTGTGTTACCACGATTTTAATGACGTTACTACACGCTCAGTTGCTGCTCTTGGAATAGATCAACCGGTAGAGACGCATTCAGCAGAATTTCGAAGCATAAATTATGGGGTAATTATGTATCAAAAAACAGGGTTGGTTTTTGATTATTTGAGGTATTATTTAGGAGATGAATTGTTTGATCATTCCATGCGTACCTATTACGACGATTGGAAATTTAAACATCCACAACCAAAAGATATTCAAGCCTCGATAGAAAGAGCAAGTGGGAAAGACTTGAGTTGGGTGTTCTATGATTTGATTCAGACCACACAACAAGCGGATTACAAAATTCAGCGCGTGAAGTTGAAAGAGGGAAAAACTTCTGTGAAACTCAAGAATGTGGGAAATGTTTCTGGACCTATTCCAGTATCAGCTATGAAAGATACCGTGGTCGTTGAAACAATGTGGTTAGAGCCGGACGCGACATCAGGTTGGGTTCATTTTTCGGGGGAATATTATCGTTTCCAAATTGATCCATTTCGTCAAATTCCGGAAGCCAATAGAAGCAATAATACCTGGGATAAATCGTGGTTATTGAATAAAACAGAGCCATTAAAACCGCGCATGTTGTTTGGCTATAATCGTGCAGAAGAATCGAATCATTTTATCCTGCCAGCACTCGGCGGAAATGCCTACGATCAATTTATGATTGGTGCCGCATTTCACAATTATGGGTTGGCTTTTCAGCCGTTTCGTTACTTAGTAGCTCCGATGTATTCTTTTGGTCGGAATAATGTTTCTGGAGTAGGGGAATTTTCTTATTTGTTTTTTCCAAAAGGGAAAATAAAACAAACTCAATTGGGACTCTCTGTAAAGTCCTTTAAAGATGAAAATACCTTTGCGAGTAACGATTCTTATTTTGTAGTGGCTTCTCCTTATATCTCAATTCTTTGGAGCAATGAACAGAAGAGAAATCCTATCGAACATAAATTTACCCTTCAGGAACTGATTAAACGCACTCGACGCGGGCCTATTAGCATTGATGAAGTTGGCGCCTTTATGTTGTATTCTCTATCGTATAAGGAAAGAGATCATCTATACAACTTACATACGAGAAATGATTTCGTTAGGAACACTTCAAATGACGATCAAATGGGGCGGTTATCTTTTGAAGGAACTTACAAATGGCGTTATCACAAAAAAAAGTATTCTCGTTGGTTAGAGACTCGTTTGTTTGCAGGATATAATTATTTGTTTCAAACGTCAACAGTTGGAAATGCTTATCGATACGGTATGGCCTTAGGTGGTGCCGACGGTTTTCAAGATATTTATGTAGAAGACTACTTTTTTGACCGAAGCGCAACCAGCGGTCTTTTTGAACATCAGCGCCGCGAGAATATGGGAGGGTTTAAAACTATTTCCGGTTTTGGAACCACAGATTCTTGGTTGTTAACGGCTAATCTTTATTGGGAATTACCAATTAAAGTAAAAGGTATAGGCGTCTTTGTTGACTTAGGAGGATTTCAGCAAAATGGCGTAGCTTATGGTGTGTATAATGCTGGCCTTGGTTGGAGACTAGGTGATACGTTTGGCGTATATTTCCCGCTGATTCAGTCGGAGAACTTGGTGAATGCCTACACTTCGTTAAATTACTTGGAACGCATCCGATTTACCTTGAATATAAATATTGTGAACACAGGTAAGTTGAGAGACTTGTTGATGAGATAGGGGGGGGTAAAGTCAAAAAGTCGAAAGTCGCGAGCAAAGTACTTTATAACTTTCAACTTGCGACTTTCGACTACTATTCTATTTCGCAGCAGCAAATCTTCTTGCTACCTCTTCCCAGTTAATCACATTAAAAAATGCATTGATATAGTCTGGACGTCTGTTTTGATAATTTAGATAGTATGCGTGTTCCCAAACATCAAGTCCTAAGATTGGTGTTCCTTCACATCCTTCACCCATTAACGGATTGTCTTGGTTCGCTGTAGAACAAACTTCTAATTTCTCATTGGAAACACATAACCATGCCCAACCGGATCCAAAACGAGTTGCAGCAGCTTTCGCGAATTCATCTTTGAACGCTTCAAAAGAGCCAAATGCGCTATTGATAGCATCAGCAACTTCTCCTGATGGTTGTCCACCTCCATTTGGCGACATTACTGACCAAAATAAAACATGGTTGTAAAATCCGCCTCCGTTATTACGAACAGCTGGTTTGTCCTTACAATTTTTCAAAATCTCTTCAATTGATTTACCTTCTAGATCAGTACCTGCAATTGCATTATTCAAGTTTGTTGTATATCCCGCATGGTGTTTTCCATGGTGTATCTCCATTGTGCGCGCATCGATGTGCGGCTCTAATGCGTCATACGCATAAGGTAAATTTGGTAATTCGAAAGCCATATTTTTGATTTTTTAATTAATATTTACTTGCCCTCAAAGGTAATGATTTAATCGAATTCAGTCAAGTCAGCAAAGGGATATATTCCGCACTTCTCACGACAAATAATGTTAATTGCCTAATAGTTAATAATATAGTTGCTTATTTTATTTAGAATAAATATAAATAACATACAGTTTGAATGTAGGTTCCAACCAATATCCAGTACGCTTTGAAAAAAAAATTGTGTTCAAAATTCTATGTGTTTGGTATTAAATAATAAATATTATATCTTCGCAGACGTATTTGTAAACTAATAAACAAAAAATCATGAAAAAAGTATTTTCTTTTGTAGCGGTAGCTGCAATGACAGTAGCTTTGTACTCTTGCGGAGAAGCAACAGAGGAGGCAGTAACAGAAGGTGAAGCAACAGTTGAAGAGACTGTAGAAACAGTTGAAGAAGTTGTTGAAGAAGTTGTTGAAGAAGAAGTTGTTGAGGCTGACTCAACTGCTGAGATGACTGAAGAGCACCCAGCTGAAGAAATGTAATATTACGCGGCATTAGCCTCCGTTAAGTAATTTTAACTTCTGAAAACCGATTCCATGTGAGTCGGTTTTTTTATGCCGCAGAAATTGAAGTAATGTATTGTTGTCTTTTCACCTCCATGAATGATGTGTTCTTGAGTTTAGCGCAAAGCCAACTGTTAAAGTCAAAATACTCAGAAGTAATAATATAAATAAATCCATACTAGTAGCTTA